>NZ_CP024768.1:194117-220485 GCF_011395035.1 Pantoea cypripedii | reverse complement strand
GTAGTTATCCCCCTCCATCGGGCAGATCCCCAGACATTACTCACCCGTCCGCCACTCGTCACCCAAGGAGCAAGCTCCTCTGTGCTACCGTTCGACTTGCATGTGTTAGGCCTGCCGCCAGCGTTCAATCTGAGCCATGATCAAACTCTTCAATTTAAGTTTGATGCTCAAAGAATTAAACTTCGTAATGAATTACGTGTTCACTCTTGAGACTTGATATTTTTTAAGTCCGTAGACTTTTGATATCAATCCTGCGAGTGCCCACACAGATTGTCTGATAAATTGTTAAAGAGCAGTGCGAGCAGCGGGTTAACCGTCTGTCGCGAGGTGGCGTATATTACGCTTTCCTCCTTCAGAGTCAATCACTTTTTTCAGCGACTTTCTCCGGCGAGAGTTCCTTCAGAACTTCTCTCTCAACACCGCATTCCGTAAACCGTTGTGCCGTGTCGATGGAGGCGCATTATAGGGAGTTGTTCGGCGTGCGCAACCGCTAATTTCAATAAAAACAACCGTTCGCTGCATTCCACAGCAAAACCCCGCCTTATACCCACTTACACACAAAGTTATCCACATCCTGACGGGTGAATGAATTTAGTCGAGCATCGCGCAAACGTTTTCGCTACAATGCCCCGCGACGTCAAGGATGCCCCTTTTGGGGCGTTACCTGAAGCAAGCGGCTTCTTCTATATAGAAGAGAAACGCTAAGCTTGATGTAACGCTCTTATTTACGCGAAACAAAGCCAAGGGATAAAACCACCATGCAACAACGTCGTCCTGTACGCCGCGCTCTGCTGAGTGTCTCAGACAAAGCCGGTATCCTCGAATTTGCTCAGGCACTCTCCAGCCGTGGTGTTGAGCTGCTCTCCACAGGTGGTACTGCTCGCCTGTTGGCAGATGCGGGCCTGCCGGTCACTGAAGTGTCTGACTACACCGGTTTTCCGGAAATGATGGATGGACGCGTCAAAACGCTGCACCCGAAAGTGCATGGCGGCATTCTCGGTCGTCGCGGCCAGGATGATGCCATCATGGCGCAGCACGCCATCAACCCCATCGACATGGTGGTCGTTAACCTCTACCCCTTTGCCCAGACAGTCGCAAAACCGGGTTGTACGCTGGAAGATGCGGTGGAAAACATCGATATCGGCGGCCCAACCATGGTGCGCTCTGCGGCGAAGAACCACAAAGACGTCGCCATTGTGGTGAAGAGCAGCGACTACAGCGCCATCATTGCGGAGCTGGACGCCAATGACAACTCCCTGACGCTGGCAACCCGTTTCGATCTGGCGATCAAAGCCTTCGAACACACCGCCGCCTACGACAGCATGATTGCGAACTACTTTGGTAGCCTGGTACCGGCTTATCATGGCGAGAGCAAAGAGCCAGCAGGTCGCTTCCCACGTACCCTGAACCTTAACTTCATTAAGAAACAGGATATGCGCTATGGCGAGAACAGCCATCAGGATGCTGCTTTCTATATAGAAGAAAACGTCGCGGAAGCCTCAGTGGCGACGGCACAGCAGGTGCAGGGTAAAGCGCTCTCCTATAACAACATCGCTGATACCGATGCTGCACTGGAATGTGTGAAGGAGTTCAGCGAAGCCGCTTGCGTGATTGTGAAACATGCCAACCCCTGTGGTGTGGCTGTGGGCAGTTCAATTCTGGATGCCTACGAGCGTGCTTATAAAACCGATCCGACTTCCGCATTTGGCGGCATCATCGCCTTCAACCGTGAGCTGGATGAAGCGACGGCTCAGGCCATCATCAGCCGCCAGTTTGTCGAAGTGATCATTGCCCCGTCAGCCACAGAAGCCGCACTGAAAGTCACCGCCAGCAAACAGAACGTCCGCGTTCTGGTGTGCGGCCAGTGGCAGAACCGCGTTAGCGGGCTGGATTTCAAACGTGTTAACGGCGGATTACTGGTGCAGGACCGCGATCTCGGTATGGTCGATGCCAGCCAGCTGCGCGTAGTAAGCAAGCGCCAGCCGACCGAACAGGAACTGCGTGATGCCTTGTTCTGCTGGAAAGTGGCGAAGTTCGTTAAATCCAACGCCATCGTCTATGCGCGTGACAACATGACCATCGGTATAGGCGCAGGCCAGATGAGCCGTGTCTACTCAGCAAAAATCGCCGGAATCAAAGCCGGTGATGAAGGTCTGGAAGTGAAAGGTTCGGCTATGGCCTCTGACGCCTTCTTCCCGTTCCGCGATGGTATTGATGCTGCTGCCGCAGTCGGTGTTACCTGTGTCATCCAGCCGGGTGGTTCGATTCGCGATGATGAAGTGATTGCCGCCGCCGATGAGCACGGTATCGCCATGATCTTTACCGACATGCGTCATTTCCGCCATTAATCGTTTGGAGCGTTACAGATGAAAATTTTAGTGATTGGTAACGGCGGACGTGAGCACGCCCTGGCGTGGAAAGCCGCGCAGTCTCCACTGGCCGAAACCGTCTTTGTGGCACCGGGTAATGCTGGCACCGCGCTGGAACCGGCGTTGCAGAACGTGGCGATCAGCGCCACCGACGTTCCTGCGCTGCTGGCATTTGCCCAGCAGGAAAACATCGACCTGACCATCGTCGGCCCGGAAGCGCCGCTGGTGATTGGGGTGGTGGATGCGTTCCGCGCGGCCGGTCTGAAGATTTTTGGCCCAACACAGGCGGCAGCCCAACTGGAAGGATCTAAAGCCTTCACCAAAGATTTCCTTGCCCGCCAGCAGATCCCTACCGCTGAGTATCAGAACTTTACTGAGGTAGAGCCCGCGCTGATCTATCTGCGAGAGAAAGGCGCACCGATTGTGATCAAAGCGGATGGGCTGGCTGCCGGTAAAGGCGTCATCGTAGCGATGACGCTGCAAGAAGCTGAAGATGCCGTGCAGGATATGCTGGCAGGCAACGCCTTTGGCGACGCAGGTCATCGCATCGTGATCGAAGAGTTCCTGGATGGCGAAGAAGCCAGCTTTATCGTGATGGTGGATGGCGACAACGTACTGCCAATGGCCACCAGCCAGGACCATAAACGTGTGGGTGATGGCGATACTGGGCCAAATACCGGTGGTATGGGGGCTTACTCACCTGCTCCGGTGGTGACCGATGAGATCCACCAGCGCGTGATGGATCAGATCATCTGGCCAACCGTGAACGGCATGAAAGCAGAAGGCAACACTTACACCGGCTTTCTGTATGCCGGTCTGATGATCGATCAAACCGGTCAGCCTAAAGTGATTGAATTCAACTGTCGCTTTGGCGATCCGGAAACCCAGCCGATCATGCTGCGCTTGCAGTCCGATCTGGTGGCGCTATGCCTGGCAGCCTGTGACGGTCAACTGGATCAGCAGACATCACAATGGGATCCACGTCCCTCGCTCGGTGTGGTGCTGGCAGCTGGTGGTTATCCGGGTGACTACAACACCGGTGACCAGATTCATGGTCTGCCGCTCGAAGAAGTGGCGGATGGCAAGGTATTCCACGCGGGTACCACGCTCAAAGATGATCTGGTGGTCACCAATGGCGGACGCGTTCTGTGCGTCACCGCGCTGGGTGCAGATGTGGCTGCCGCGCAGCAACGCGCTTATGAACTGGCTAAGCCTATCTCGTGGGATGGCAGTTTCTGTCGCTACGATATCGGCTATCGCGCCATCAACCGCAAGTAATCATAAGGGGCACATCGTGCCCCTCCTTCATTCCCCGTCAGAAATCGCTCTCTTTCGGTTGCCAGCTGCATTCATCCGTCGGGGTGATGTGGAGCAACTGTACCCCTTCCGGCGCTTCCAGCCATGCCACCATCAACGACACAGAGGGATCGCGCTGCTGTTGCTGGCTCAGGGCTGCCACCATGCTGCTATCGAAAGGCGCATTGATGACTTTACCTTCGCAGGTTCGTACCTGAATACCGCCCAGCCAGTGCCCCTGGCTCAGCAGTACACGTCCATCCAGCAACGCATTGCTCTGCTGTAGCATCCGCTGTGCATCGAAGCGGTACAGTTCCACGCTGTCGCTGCTGACGGCTTCACGTCGCCCGGCCAGCTGCCGCTGCATAAAATTAAGATTGCCTTGCTGATCGAAACGCAGCGTGACGGTATCCGGTTGTTTGCCCGCGACCTGCCGTTCCACGTTGGTGAGATTGTTGTTCAGCCAGCTGTAATCGGTCGTCTCCATCGCATCACCATCGAAGGGGGTGAAGACGGTACGCATATGAATTGACTGATGGTCGCTGTTTTTGCGCCAGATACGCACTACACCACGGTCGGCAAGGTAGCCGCTGGCGGTAAAGGCAGGAAGGTCGGGAGTGGAGCTGCACCCTACCAGGAGGGCACCACATAACAGAGCGCAGACGCGCTGATGTAAAAGGTTCAGCATGGCAGGCTCCGGCAACAAAAAGGGGCGATGCCGCCCCTCTTTTAAAGCTATACCGCGTCGCGGAAACTTATTTAACAGCGTCTTTCAGCGCTTTACCAGAGACGAACGCCGGTACGTTTGCCGCAGCGATTTTGATCTCTTTGCCAGTCTGCGGGTTGCGACCGGTACGCTCAGCGCGGTGGTTCACTTTAAAAGTACCAAAACCAACCAGTTGTACAGCATCACCATCTTTCAGAGACTCAGTGATCGCAGCCAGAGTAGATTCCAGTGCAGTTTTAGCCTGGGTTTTTGACAGGTCTGCTTTTTCCGCGATCACATCAATCAGTTGAGTCTTGTTCATAAGTTATCCTTAAAGTGTATTTATCGCTTGCTAAGCAACGAGTGCGAGGGAAAAGCCATATTCTGGCCCTCTTCAGCCTGCACGCACCGATAGCCACAATTTTCAGCCCCCCAAATGTAGACCAGACAGGGGGCTGATGTGAAGCCTCCAGGCGCGCTAATTCGGGCCTGAAGTCACGTTTTCTCGCCTTATTGCTGAAAAATTATACCGATGTTACTGATTCCCGCTTCGCGCAGGTCAGAACGTAACCCTTTAATTAGCTCAAGGTCGCGCTCTTCGCACTCTGCCAGCAGGCGGAAAATCTCCCACTGCAGGTCCCATTCATCAATAATTGCCTGGTTTTCGCGCAGCTCGTCATCGCTCATTTCGCGTCCAGCCTGAGTCATTTCGAGGATCGCGACGGTGGTGATCGACGTCCGGCTGACCTCAATGGCATGCTCAAGGGTTTCCCCACTCAGCTGCGCATGCAGCACTTCGCTTAATGCTACACAGGCATCAATCGCCGGATGCACGCCGTAGATGTCGAAATCATCACCATTGGGGATCGCCGCTTCCAGCTTCTCCAGCTGGCTGTCGAAATTGATTTTGGCGTCTTTGACCGTCAGGCTTTCCCAGACGAGATCGAGTATGCGGCGATAAAGCTGCGGATCTGCGAATTCGGTCTGCTGACAGAAGGCCCAGTAGTTGGGGAACATACGTTCACACAGACAGGCCATAAAGGTGACGTGCTGCCAGCTTTCCAGCTTCGCCAGACGTAAATGGACGGGGTTCTGTAACATCTAACATGCTCTCAATAATTTAGCTGGCGGCAGTGTACCGCAAAAGCCGCGCGCAAACAGCGTCAACGCGCATTTTGCCTGCGCAGAAAGGCCGGACGACCGGAAGCAACCGCATCCGCCCAGCGGGTCGGCTCAGGTAAACGATAGCCCGCAGTACAGTTTTCCACCCATTGCAGGGCGCTATCGGTGCTGACGCGATGGCCAGTGGAGATAAACAGCGGATTGCAACGCGCCTTGCTGCGCCATACCCAGCCAATCTGTTCACCCTTATCCAGCAAGGGTTGACGGCTGCCTGGAGCCTCCCCCAGCGTCTCAACATGCCCGCATAAACGCCGCTTGGCGACGCCGATGGTGGGCACATCTACCAGCAAGCCGAAATGCGCGGCAACGCCCAGCCGACGCGGATGCGAGATACCGTGTCCATCGACAAATAACAAATCGGGCTGATGATTGAGCTGCTGCCAGGCCGCCAGCAGAGCGGGCACTTCGCGAAAGGATAAAAAGCCGGGGATATACGGCATGGTGGTACTGATGCGGGCAATCTGATGCTCCACCAGCTGTAGCGAGGGGTATTCCAGGATCACCAGCGCGGCGCGTGTCACCTCACCGCCCTGTTCAAAGCCCACATCGGCACCGGCAATCCAGCGGGGCGGCAGCACTTCAAAATCGTCCTGCCGTACCACATCAGCCGCACGCTGTTGCTGTTCCCTGCGAAGCGCCGCTAAATCCATGGTTAACCCTGATGGTAAGGGCGGGACAGACGATGCACCGCCTCAACAAAGGCACCCGCATGTTCCGGCGGGACATCCTGATGGATACCGTGGCCCAGGTTGAAGACGTGGCCTTCACCGGCACCAAAACCTTCAAGGATGCCGGCCACTTCCTGCTCGATACGGGCCGGTGGCGCATACAGCATTGACGGATCCATATTGCCCTGCAACGCCACTTTGTGCCCAACGCGACGACGCGCATCAGCGATATCCGTGGTCCAGTCGAGTCCCAGCGCATCGCAACCGGTTTCTGCCATCGCTTCCAGCCACTGCCCGCCACCTTTGGTGAACAGGGTGATCGGCACGCGGCGGCCTTCGTTTTCATGCAGCACGCTATCGACGATTTTGTGCATGTAATACAGCGAGAACTCGCGGTAATCACGCCCCGTCAGCACCCCACCCCAGGTATCGAACACCATGATCGACTGGGCACCGGCTTTAATCTGCGCGTTCAGATAGAGGATCACGCTGTCTGCCAGTTTATCCAGCAGCGCATGCAGCGTCTGCGGTTCGGCATACATCATCTTTTTGATTTTGGTGAATGCCTTGCTGCTACCGCCTTCTACCATGTACGTCGCCAGCGTCCACGGGCTACCGGAAAAGCCGATCAACGGAACTTCGCCTTTCAGGTTATGACGAATGGTACGCACGGCATTCATCACATAGCCCAGCTCCTGTTCCGGATCGGGCACCGGCAGTTTATCAACATCCGCGCGGCAGGTGATGGGGTGAGAGAAACGCGGGCCTTCACCGGTTTCAAAATACAGGCCCAGCCCCATGGCATCAGGGATGGTGAGGATATCGCTGAAGAGAATGGCCGCATCCAGCGCGTAACGACGCAACGGTTGCAACGTGACTTCGCACGCCAGCTCAGCATTTTTACACAGCGACATAAAATCACCGGCCTCGGCACGAGTGGCTTTATACTCCGGCAGATAACGCCCGGCTTGTCGCATCATCCATACCGGGGTGATATCCACCGGCTGACGTAACAGGGCACGCAGATAACGATCGTTCTTCAGTTCACTCATAATTGGCTCTCTCACTTGCAGGGCGCCAGTGTAGCATTTTCATATCGCGCTGGCGCGGCACTGGGCAACGGTATCTTCAATCAAGCGTCGCGCCACGGTGCCGGGCGGGGGTAATAATGGCAGGGCATCGTAGCGGAACCAACCCGCGTCCAGCAGCTCTTTGCCGTCATGTTGCAGATCGCCGCCATCATATTCCGCCATATACGCCATCATCAACGAATGGGGAAACGGCCACGGCTGCGAGGTCACATAACGCACGTTTTTCACCCGTACGTTACTTTCTTCCATCACCTCACGTGCCACCGCCTGCTCGAGGGTCTCGCCCACTTCGACAAATCCGGCCAGCACGGTATAAACGTTGTTGCGATGCTTCGCATGGTTTGCCAGCAAAATCTCATCACCACGGCGGATGGCGACAATGATGCAGGGGGCGATTTGCGGGTAATAGCGCTCGCGACAGTGGCTGCACAGGCAGGCGAATTCACGTTTGCTCAAATGCATTTCGTGGCCGCAATAGCCACACCAGCGGTGGGAACGATAGAACTCCGCCAGTTGGACGCCGCGCCCGGCAAGCTGGAACATGCCAACGTCTTCATCGATCAACTGACGTACTGACCCCATGTTATCGGGTCGTGATTCACGCACCAGCCAGACATTTTCGCCCTGCCACTCGCCAATCACCATACCGTGGCTGCCCGCCAGGGAAAATTGTTCCGCAGTACCATGCGGCAACTCACCCTGCGGTAGCCAAAGTTTTTGTTCATGGCTGACAATCCACCAGCCAACGTCTACGCTTGAGATCTCACGTTGCATTTAAATCGTCATCCTTAGCGTCTATTCGCAGAATGAACAACTATAACCCACATGGAGCCTCGTATGCTTACTCAGTTAGATGACCTGACCGAGCGTGTAGGCAGCGGTAACGAATTGGTCGATTCATGGCTACACGCGCGTCGTCAGCTACTCGTGACCTATTATCAGTTGATTGGCATGAAGCCGAAGAAAGATGCGCTGAGCGCATTGGACGAACGGGCACTGGATGCTTTTTGCCACAATCTGGTGGACTATCTCTCCGCCGGACATTTCAGCGTGTATGAACATATTATCAGCGAGATGCAGGGCGATAGTCCGATGATTGCCGCCGCGCAGATCTATCCGTTGCTGGAAGCCAATACCGAACGGATGATGCAGCTGTATGATGGCCATCTGCAGCAGGCTATCACCGATGACAACTGCACCACCTTCCACCAGGCATTATCTGAAGTGGGTGAAGTGCTGGAGTCACGTTTTACGCTGGAAGACAAGCTGGTGCGTCTGGCGTGGGATAATCAGATAGCGCGCCCACGGGTGGCTAATGACAGACATATCGCCCGCCCGGCCTGATTTGTAAAAGACTTGTTATTCGCCAAAAGCCCTTCTATGCTGAGTGGGCTTTTTTATTTTGCGGTTCACAACCGCAAATATTTTCTTGTCGGAGTGCCCTCTGTTTGGGCTGAGACCGTTAATTCGGGATCCGCGGAACCTGATCAGGTTAGAACCTGCGAAGGGAACAAGAGTAAACATCATCAGTGCGATGCGTGCATCGTTTCTGTTACTCCTTCCGGACTCCGGACAAGCAACTTCCATCATTTACAGGAAAATTGCTATGTCTGTTGCAAAAACTTCTCGTCGTGAACAACGCGCCCAGGCGCAGGAATTTATTGATTCGCTGCAAGGCACCGCCTTTCCCAACTCTCAACGTATCTGGATCACCGGCAGCCGTGAAGACATTCGCGTACCGATGCGTGAGATCCAGCTTAGCCCTACCCTGACCGGAGGCAGTAAAGATAATCCTCAATATGAACCGAACGAACCGGTGCCGGTGTATGACACCGCCGGTGCCTATGGCGATCCGTCGGCGACGATTGATGTGCATCAGGGGCTGGCAAAACTTCGCGCAGGATGGATTGCCGATCGTGGCGACAGCGAAACTATCGATCAGTTGAGTTCCAGCTATACCCAGCAACGGCTGGCGGATGAAGGGCTGGATCACCTGCGTTTTGAACATTTGCCACAACCGCGCCGTGCCATAGCGGGCCATTGCGTTACCCAGCTGCACTATGCGCGCCAGGGCATCATTACGCCGGAGATGGAGTTTATTGCGCTGCGTGAAAACATGGGACGTGAGCGCATCCGGGGTGAAGTGTTGCTACAACAGCATCCGGGTTATAGCTTTGGCGCGCATCTGCCTGCCAATATCACCGCCGAGTTTGTGCGTCAGGAAGTCGCCGCAGGGCGAGCCATCATCCCCTCCAACATCAACCATCCTGAATCCGAACCGATGATCATTGGCCGTAACTTCCTGGTGAAGGTGAATGCCAACATCGGTAACTCGGCCGTCAGTTCCTCGATTGAAGAGGAGGTGGAGAAGCTGGTGTGGTCAACGCGCTGGGGGGCCGACACTGTGATGGATCTCTCCACCGGTCGCTATATCCATGAAACGCGTGAATGGATTCTGCGCAACAGCCCGGTGCCGATTGGTACTGTGCCAATTTATCAGGCGCTGGAGAAAGTGAACGGCGTTGCAGAGGACCTCAACTGGGAAATCTTCCGCGATACGCTGCTGGAGCAGGCTGAGCAAGGCGTGGACTACTTCACCATTCACGCAGGCGTGCTACTGCGTTATGTCCCGATGACGGCGAAACGTCTGACCGGCATTGTGTCGCGCGGCGGTTCGATTATGGCGAAGTGGTGCCTGTCGCATCATCAGGAGAGTTTCCTGTATCTGCATTTCCGCGAGATTTGTGAAATCTGTGCCGCCTATGATGTCGCACTGTCTCTGGGCGATGGCCTGCGTCCGGGTTCAATTCAGGATGCCAACGATGAAGCGCAATTCGCCGAGCTGCATACCCTGGGCGAGCTGACGAAAATCGCCTGGGAATATGACGTGCAGGTGATGATTGAAGGCCCTGGCCACGTGCCGATGCAGATGATTCGCCGCAATATGACCGAACAACTGGAACATTGCCACGAAGCCCCGTTCTACACGCTCGGCCCACTGACCACCGATATCGCTCCCGGCTATGACCATTTCACCTCTGGCATTGGTGCCGCGATGATTGGCTGGTTCGGCTGCGCGATGCTGTGTTACGTGACCCCGAAAGAGCATCTGGGATTACCGAATAAAGAAGATGTAAAACAAGGGCTGATTACCTATAAGATCGCCGCCCATGCTGCCGATCTGGCCAAAGGCCATCCTGGCGCGCAAATCCGCGATAACGCCATGTCCAAAGCGCGTTTCGAGTTCCGCTGGGAAGACCAGTTCAACCTGGCGCTGGATCCCCACACCGCCCGCGCCTACCACGATGAAACGCTGCCGCAGGAATCGGGTAAAGTGGCACATTTCTGTTCCATGTGTGGGCCAAAATTCTGTTCCATGAAAATCACCCAGGAAGTGCGCGACTTTGCCGCCCGCCAGCAGGCTGAAGCCCAGCCGATAGAAGTCGGTATGGCGCAAATGTCAGACGCGTTCCGCAGCCGTGGCGGCGAGTTGTATCATGCTGCCGATGCTTTGAAAGAGGAAAAAGTATGACCACCCCATTTCCCAGTACCGCCCCGCGTTTAGGGCTTTATCCGGTTGTGGATAGTGTTGAGTGGATTGCCCGTTTACTGGAAGCGGGTGTACGCACCATTCAGCTACGGATTAAGGATTGCGAGGAGCACCAGGTTGAGGACGCGGTGCGCGATGCCATCGCACTCGGTAAACAATATCGCGCCCGGTTATTTATCAATGATTACTGGCGATTGGCGATTCGCTATAACGCCTATGGCGTGCATCTGGGTCAGGAGGATCTGGATGTCGCCGATCTGGATGCGATTCGCCAGGCGGGATTACGCCTTGGCTTATCCACCCATGACGATGCCGAACTGGATCGGGCGCTGGCTGTGCGCCCCTCTTATATCGCGCTGGGACATATTTTCCCAACGCAGACCAAAGAGATGCCGTCTGAACCGCAGGGCATTACCGAGCTGAAACGTCATCTGGCGCGGCTGGCAGGCATTTCAACCGTGGCGATTGGCGGCATCTCGCTGGCACGCGCACCAGAAGTGCTGGCAACGGGCGTCGGCAGTATCGCGGTCGTCAGTGCGATAACTCAGGCCCCGGACTGGCGAGCCGCCACCCAGGCGCTGCTGGATCTGGCAGAAAACGGAACCCAGCCCACAGCGGCGGTGTAACTTGCTGCTGCCCGGTTGAGATGGTCCGGAATGCGGCTCGCAGCCGGGCAATCTGCCGTCTGGTATCTGGCGCTCACGCCGCTAAAGTAGCCCTGCCCGCTGTCGCTTGCAGCGGGCCAGGGTCGGGCCACCTCTTCCGGCCCTGCCTTTCGACCTTTGTAGCGGTGCGATTTATCGCGCATTTCAGCGTATCGGACAAAAAACCGCGCGATAGCGCCGCTACGAAATGTGTAGCATTGCGTCCGCAGGGTTTTCCACGCTGCATACCGTCATGGCATGTTCCACCGCGGCACCCACCAGCGCGATCGCCTGCTCAGTCGCTTCATTGATTGGCAAGGCATAATTCAGGCGCAGACAGTTGCGATATTTACCCGAGGCCGAAAACAATGACCCCACCGCGACCTGGATTTTCGACTCGCGCAATTTAGCATTCAGGCGTACCGCATCAAAGGCTTCGGGCAGTTCGATCCACATCAGGAAGCTACCCTGTGGCCGCGACACGCAAATGCCACAGGGAAAATAGTGGCGCACCCAGCAGCTAAAGGTTTCGTAATTACGTTGATACACCTGACGCATGCGGCGCAGGTGCGGCAGATAGTGGCCCTGACGAATAAACTCCGCCACCACATGCTGCGTCACGGTAGCCGATGAACCCGTACTAATATATTTCATGTGCAGCACGCGTTCGCGGTAGCGCCCTGGCGCAACCCAGCCGACACGCAGGCCTGGTGACAATGTTTTGGAAAACGAACTGCATAACAACACGCGCCCATCCCTATCCAGCGATTTAATGCTGATGGGACGCGGATATTCCCACGCCAGTTCACCATACACATCGTCTTCAATAATCGCGGCATCAAAGCGTTGCGCCAGCGTCAGCAGCGCACGCTTGCGCGCTTCCGGCATGATAAAACCCAATGGGTTATTACAATTGGGCACCACCACTACCGCCTTGATCGGCCACTGTTCAAACGCCAGCTCGAGTGCTTCCAGGCTGATTCCCGTCACCGAGTCGGTAGGGATTTCAATCACGCGGATGCCAAAACCACGCAATGTCTGCATGGTGCCGTGGAAAGTTGGTGATTCCACCGCAATGATGTCACCAGGCTGGCAGACGGCACGGATAGATACCGACAGCGCTTCATGGCAACCGGTGGTGATCACGATATCGTCAGCGGTAAGCTGGCAGCCGCTATCAATCGTCAGACGGGCGACCTGCTCGCGCAGCGCTGTGACACCCAACAGGGAGTCATAATTCAGCAGGTTAATATCCTGCTTTTGCGCCATGCGAGCGTGAATCTTCCATAACGGTTTAAGGGTGGGCTGCGTCAGATCCGGGATGCCGCTGCCTAACTGAATGACGTCGCCCTCAATGCGGCTACTGAGCAGTTCCAGTACCGATTCCCATTGGGTGATTTCTACCGGCCGCTGGGCGGGGCGCGTGATTGCAGGAACAGGCGGCGTGGCTTTGCGGGTCGCAACGAAATAACCGGAACGCGGCTGCGGCACAATCAGCTGCTTCTCCTCCAGCACATGATAGGCCTGCTGAACGGTACTGATACTGACGCCATGCTCAATGCTTAGCGTACGCACCGACGGCAGCCGCTCGCCGCTACGATACAGCCCCTGCTCGATGCGGTCAGAAAGCAGGCAAGCCAAATGCTGGTAACGCGTCATCGTATGCCTCACATGATTTTCAGCGGGAAGAAACCGGTACAGATGAAGCTAATTTTTACCATTCAGATCGGTAACAATGCAATCTGTATGCTGAATAAATGTGTTTTTTGAATCTGTATTGAAATGGTCGGAAACCGGACAATGCTTCTCAGACATCATACCGAGGGCAGGATAATGGAATTCGATCAAAACCGTGCGGCGAGACCCTTCAATATTACTTTGCTGGATATGTTGCGTGCACTGCGACAACTGGTGAAGTCCTGGCGTTTACGCCGGGAAACCCGACGCATACTGTCGCACCTGAGCGATACACAACTGCGCGATATTGGCTTAACGCGCGGCGACATAGACCGCAGAAACTGAGAATACAGACGAAAAAAAACCCTGCCGAGGCAGGGTTTTTTATTAGCGAATCGAGCGATTACTCGTCGTCGCTACCGCCGAGACCGGCGTTCAGCAGTTCAGCCAGGCTTGCAGAGGCTTCATCCGCAGTAACCTGCGGTGCAACCTGCACTTCGCCTACCTGACGGCGACGCATACGATCCTGATGGTAAGCGTAACCGGTACCGGCCGGGATCAGACGACCCACGATAACGTTCTCTTTCAGGCCACGCAGTTCGTCGCGTTTGCCCGCTACCGCAGCTTCGGTCAGGACACGTGTGGTCTCCTGGAACGATGCAGCAGAGATGAACGACTCGGTTGCCAGAGACGCTTTGGTGATACCCAACAGGTCACGCATGTAGGTGGCACCCAGTTTGCCGTTCGCTTCCAGATCACGGTTAGAGATCTTGATGCGAGACACTTCGGCCTGCTCACCTTCCAGGAAGTCGGTGCTTCCTGCGCTGACGATGGTCGCTTTACGCAGCATCTGACGCACGATGACTTCAATGTGTTTATCGTTAATCTTAACGCCTTGCAGACGGTAAACTTCCTGCACTTCGTTAGTGATGTAACGGGTCACAGCATGAACGCCACGCAGACGCAGAATGTCGTGCGGAGATTCCGGACCGTCAGAAACCACGTCACCACGTTCTACGCGCTCACCTTCAAACACGTTGAGCTGACGCCATTTCGGAATCATCTCTTCGTACGGATCGCTGCCATCAACCGGGGTGATAACCAGACGACGCTTACCTTTAGTCTCTTTACCGAAGGAGATGATACCGCTGATCTCCGCCAGGATTGCTGGCTCTTTCGGACGACGCGCTTCGAACAGATCCGCAACGCGTGGCAGACCACCGGTGATGTCCTTGGTACCGCCAGATTCCTGCGGTACACGCGACAGGGTGTCACCCGCGCTGATCTTCACGCCATCTTCCAGCTGAACAATCGCTTTGCCCGGCAGGAAGTACTGAGCCGGCATGTCGGTGCCCGGGATCAGAACGTCATCGCCATTAGCATCAACGATTTTCAGTGCCGGACGCAGGTCTTTACCACCCGCCGTACGCTCAGCAGAGTCCAGGATCACCAGCGAAGACAGACCGGTTAACTCGTCAGTCTGACGGGTAATGGTCTGGCCATCGATCATGTCGGTGAAGCGGATGAAACCGTTCACTTCGGTGATAACCGGCATGGTATGCGGATCCCAGTTCGCCACGGTTTCGCCCGCGTTGACCTGCTCACCATCACCTTTCGCCATCACAGCACCGTAAGGCACTTTATAGCTTTCTTTGGTACGACCGAACTCGTCGATCATTTTCAGCTCAACGTTACGCGAAACGATGACCAGCTTACCAGTAGAGTTGGTAACGGTCTTCGCGTTGGTCAGCTTGATAGTACCTTTGTTCTTCACCTGAATGCTGGATTCAGCAGCCGCACGAGATGCTGCACCACCGATGTGGAACGTACGCATCGTCAGCTGAGTACCTGGCTCACCGATGGACTGTGCTGCGATAACGCCGATGGCCTCACCTTTGTTGATGATGTGACCACGTGCCAGATCGCGACCGTAGCAGTGTGCGCACACACCGAAGTCGGTTTCACAGCTTACAACTGAACGCACTTTGATGGAGTCAACAGAGTTCTGCTCAACCACATCACACCAGTGCTCATCCAGCAGGGTGTTACGCGGGATCAGGATATCTGCAGTGCCCGGCTTGAGCACGTCTTCTGCGGTCACACGACCCAGTACACGCTCACGCAGCGGCTCTTTAACGTCACCACCCTCGATGACCGGGGTCATCATGATACCTTCGAAGGTACCACAATCGTCTTCGGTCACGACCAGGTCCTGTGCCACGTCAACCAGACGACGGGTCAGATAACCGGAGTTCGCCGTTTTCAGTGCGGTATCCGCCAGACCTTTACGCGCACCGTGCGTTGAGATGAAGTACTGGAGTACGTTCAGACCTTCACGGAAGTTCGCGGTGATCGGCGTTTCGATGATGGAGCCATCCGGCTTCGCCATCAGACCACGCATACCTGCCAGCTGACGAATCTGTGCCGCAGAACCACGCGCACCGGAGTCGGCCATCATGTAGATGCTGTTAAAGGAAACCTGCTTCTCTTCTTCGCCGTGACGGTTGATCACGGTTTCGGTCTGCAGGTTGTCCATCATCGCTTTAGAGACGCGTTCGTTCGCTGCGGCCCAGATATCGATGACTTTGTTGTAACGTTCGCCAGCCGTTACCAGACCAGACTGGAACTGCTCCTGGATCTCAGCAACTTCAGCTTCCGCTTCTGCGATGATCTCAGCTTTCTTCGCCGGGATAACCATGTCGTCGATACCTACAGAGGCACCTGAACGGGCTGCGTAAGCAAAACCGGTGTACATGGTCTGGTCAGCAAAGATAACGGTCGGCTTCAGGCCCAGAATGCGGTAACAGGTGTTCAGCATTTTGGAGATAGCCTTTTTACCCAGCGCCTGGTTGACGATGGAGTAAGGCAGACCTTTCGGCACGATCATCCACAGGATCGCACGACCAATGGTGGTGTCGATCAGGCTGGTTTTCGCAACGAATTCATCCTGTTCGTTTTTGCTGAACTCGGTGATACGCACTTTTACGCGGGCATGCAGCTCGGCCAGGCCAGCGCGGTAAACACGCTCAGCTTCTTTCGGGCCAGTCAGCACCATGCCTTCGCCTTTGGCGTTCACTTTGTCACGGGTCATGTAGTACAGACCCAGAACAACGTCCTGAGACGGAACGATGATTGGCTCGCCGTTCGCCGGTGACAGGATGTTGTTGGTAGACATCATCAGCGCACGCGCTTCCAGCTGGGCTTCCAGCGTCAGCGGTACGTGAACTGCCATCTGGTCACCATCGAAGTCGGCGTTATATGCCGCACAAACCAGCGGGTGCAGCTGGATGGCTTTACCTTCGATCAGAACCGGTTCAAACGCCTGGATACCCAGACGGTGCAGTGTTGGTGCACGGTTCAGCAGTACCGGGTGTTCGCGGATCACTTCGTCCAGGATATCCCAAACGACAGCTTCTTCGCGCTCAACCATTTTCTTCGCGGCTTTGATGGTGGTGGCGAGGCCACGCAGTTCCAGCTTGCCGTAAATGAACGGTTTGAACAGCTCAAGAGCCATTTTCTTCGGCAGACCACACTGGTGCAGACGCAGGTATGGACCCACGGTGATAACCGAACGACCAGAGTAGTCGACACGTTTACCCAGCAGGTTCTGACGGAAACGACCCTGCTTACCTTTGATCATGTCAGCCAGTGATTTCAGCGGACGCTTGTTGGAGCCAGTGATGGCGCGACCACGACGGCCGTTATCCAGCAATGCATCAACCGCTTCCTGTAACATACGTTTTTCGTTACGTACGATGATATCTGGCGCAGCCAGATCCAGCAGACGTTTCAGACGGTTGTTACGGTTGATCACGCGACGATACAGATCGTTCAGATCCGAGGTAGCGAAACGGCCACCATCCAGCGGAACCAGCGGACGCAGATCCGGCGGCAGTACCGGCAGCACGGTCAGGATCATCCACTCCGGCTTGTTGCCAGACTGCACGAACGCTTCCAGCAGCTTGATACGCTTGGTCAGCTTCTTACGCTTGGTTTCGGAGTTGGTTTCGTTCAGCTCTTCGCGCAGCTGCTCGCACTCCTGCTCCAGATCCATGTTTTTCAACAGGGCCTGGATCGCTTCGGCACCCATTTTCGCGTCGAATTCGTCACCGAACTCTTCCAGCGCGTCCAGGTACTGCTCTTCAGTCAGGATCTGACGTTTTTCGAGGTTGGTCATGCCACCTTCGACAACCACATAGGATTCGAAGTACAGCACGCGCTCGATGTCACGCAGCGGCATATCCAGCAGCAAACCGATACGGGACGGCAGTGATTTCAGGAACCAAATGTGGGCAGTCGGTGAAGCCAGTTCGATATGGCCCATACGCTCACGACGCACTTTGGTCTGTGTGACTTCAACGCCACACTTCTCACAGATCACGCCACGGTGTTTCAGGCGCTTGTACTTACCGCACAGGCACTCGTAATCTTTTACCGGTCCGAAAATACGGGCACAGAAAAGACCGTCACGCTCCGGCTTGAAGGTACGGTAGTTAATGGTTTCCGGCTTTTTCACTTCACCAAAAGACCAGGAACGGATCATGTCTGGCGAAGCCAGAGCAATTTTGATCGCATCAAACTCTTCGGTTTTAGTTTGCGCTTTCAGAAACTTAAGTAAGTCTTTCACGGATTAGCTCCCGTCGGAGTGAGACTCTCAGGGATGTTCGACCCCAGCCGAACATCCCATAACCAGTACAAATGCGAGTGCTTACTCGTCTTCCAGCTCGATGTTGATACCCAGCGAGCGAATCTCTTTCAACAGTACGTTGAAGGATTCCGGCATGCCCGGTTCCATCTGATGGTTGCCATCGACGATGTTTTTATACATCTTCGTACGGCCATTCACGTCATCAGACTTAACGGTCAGCATTTCCTGCAGGGTATAAGCGGCACCGTATGCTTCCAGTGCCCACACTTCCATCTCACCGAAACGCTGGCCACCGAACTGTGCTTTACCACCCAGCGGCTGCTGAGTAACCAGGCTGTAAGAACCGGTGGAACGGGCGTGCATCTTGTCGTCAACCAGGTGGTTCAGTTTCAGCATGTACATGTAGCCGACGGTAACCTGGCGCTCGAACTGCTCACCGGTACGGCCGTCAAACAGAGTAATCTGACCGGAAGAAGGCAGACCGCCGAGCTGCAACAGCTCTTTGATTTCGCTCTCTTTCGCGCCGTCAAACACTGGCGTTGCGATCGGCATACCTTTTTTCAGGTTCTCTGCCAGACGCAGCACTTCATCATCGCTGAACGTGTTCAGGTCAACTTTCTGACGCACATCAGTGCCCAGATCGTAAGCACGCTGGATAAACTCACGCAGTTTGGCAACTTCTTCCTGCTTCTTCAGCATGGCATTGATTTTCTCACCAATACCTTTCGCTGCCATACCCAGGTGGGTTTCCAGGATCTGACCGATGTTCATACGTGACGGTACGCCCAGCGGGTTCAGAACGATGTCGACCGGCGTGCCGTTCTCATCGTAAGGCATATCTTCGATCGGGTTGATCTTGGAGATAACACCTTTGTTCCCGTGACGACCTGCCATCTTGTCACCAGGCTGGATTTGACGTTTAACCGCCAGATACACCTTAACGATTTTCAGCACGCCCGGTGCCAGATCGTCGCCCTGGGTGATCTTGCGACGCTTAGCTTCGAGTTTTTTCTCAAACTCGTGCTTCAGCTCGTCATACTGCTCAGCCAGCTGCTCCAGTGCGTTCTGTTTCTCTTCGTCGGTCAGGCCCAGCTCCAGCCAGCGCTCGCGCGGCAGCTTGTCCAGCTTCTCAGCCTCAACACCACCAGAGATCAGCACCGCCTGGATACGACCAAACAGGCCAGCTTCGAGGATCTGCAGTTCTTCAGACAGGTCTTTCTTCGCCTGCTTCAGCTGCATTTCTTCGATTTCCAGCGCGCGCTTATCTTTTTCCACGCCATCGCGGGTAAAGACCTGCACGTCAATAACGGTACCGGAAACGCCGTTCGGCACGCGCAGTGACGAATCTTTCACGTCAGAGGCTTTTTCACCGAAGATCGCACGCAGCAGTTTCTCTTCTGGCGTCAGCTGGGTTTCACCTTTCGGCGTTACCTTACCAACCAGAATGTCACCACCGGTCACTTCAGCGCCGATGTAAACAATGCCGGATTCATCCAGTTTGGAGAGCGCAGCTTCACCCACGTTCGGGATGTCAGCAGTGATCTCTTCTGGCCCCAGTTTGGTGTCACGAGACACACAAGCCAGTTCCTGAATGTGGATGGTAGTGAAACGATCTTCCTGTACTACACGCTCAGAAACGAGGATGGAGTCTTCGAAGTTGTAACCGTTCCACGGCATGAACGCGACGCGCATGTTCTGGCCCAGCGCCAGTTCACCGAGGTCGGTAGACGGGCCATCTGCCAGCACGTCGCCGCGCTCAATCGGTTCGCCCAGAGAAACACACGGCATCTGGTTGATACAGGTGTTCTGGTTTGAACGGGTATATTTGGTCAGGTTGTAGATGTCGATGCCGGCTTCGCCCGGGTACATCTCATCTTCGTTAACCTTGATCACGATACGTGATGCATCAACGTACTGGATAGTACCGCCACGTTTGGCTACGGCGGTTACACCGGAGTCAACGGCAACAGCACGCTCCATACCGGTACCAACCAGCGGCTTATCAGCACGCAGAGTCGGAACCGCCTGACGTTGCATGTTTGCACCCATCAATGCACGGTTGGCGTCATCGTGTTCCAGGAACGGGATCAGTGACGCACCCACAGAAACAACCTGCTGGGTCGAAACGTCCATATAGTCAACCTGGTCGCGGCTAAACAGGCTGGATTCGCCTTTGCTACGACAGGTAACCAGATCGTCAACGAATGAACCGTCGTCGTTCAGGTTGGTGTTCGCCTGGGCGATAACGAAGTTACCCTCTTCAATTGCAGAGAGGTAATGGATTTCGTCACTCACTTTACCGTCCACCACGCGACGATAAGGCGTTTCCAGGAAGCCATACTCGTTGGTCTGTGCGTACACAGACAGCGAGTTGATCAGACCGATGTTCGGACCTTCCGGCGTTTCGATTGGACATACGCGACCGTAGTGAGTCGGGTGTACGTCACGTACTTCGAAGCCAGCACGTTCACGGGTCAGACCGCCTGGGCCGAGGGCAGAAATACGACGCTTGTGCGTGATTTCAGACAGCGGGTTGTTCTGGTCCATAAACTGAGAAAGCTGGCTAGAACCAAAGAACTCTTTCACTGCCGCAGAAATCGGCTTGGCGTTGATCATGTCCTGTGGCATCAGGGTGTCGAGATCGCCCAGAGAAAGACGCTCTTTCACCGCACGCTCTACACGCACCAGACCAACACGGAACTGGTTTTCTGCCATTTCGCCGACGGAACGGATACGACGGTTGCCGAGGTGGTCGATATCGTCCACTTCGCCTTTACCGTTACGGATATCGATGAGCTTCTTCATCACTTCAATGATGTCAGACTTGCTCAGGATACCGGAACCTTCGATCTCATCACGCAGCAGAGAACGGTTGAACTTCATGCGGCCAACCGCAGAAAGATCGTAACGATCTTCAGAGAAGAACAGGTTCTCGAACAGGTTTTCCGCAGCTTCACGCGTCGGCGGCTCGCCAGGACGCATCATGCGGTAGATCTCAACCAGCGCGCTCAGGCGATCGTTGGTTGGGTCAACACGCAGCGTTTCGGAAATATACGGGCCGTGATCCAGATCGTTGGTGAACAGGGTCTCAATACGCTTGTGACCGGACTGGCTCAGTTTCGCCAGCAGATCCAGAGACAGTTCCATGTTCGCTGCAACAATCAGCTCACCGGTGTTCTCGTCGATGTAGTCTTTTGCCACCACTTTACCGGCAATGTATTCAACCGGTACTTCGATGTGCTGGATGTTGTCTTTTTCCAGCTGACGGATGTGGCGCGCAGTGATGCGACGAGCTTTCTCAACGTAGACCGTGCCGTTGGCTTCGATATCGAAGGAGGCGGTTTCACCACGCAGGCGCTCAGGCACCAGTTCCATCTGCAATTTGTTGTCGCGGATTTCGAACACCACTTTCTCGAAGAACAGATCAAGAATCTGCTCAGTGGTGAAATGCAGCGCGCGCAGAATGATACTGGCCGGCAGCTTACGGCGACGGTCAATACGGACGAACAGGTTGTCTTTCGGGTCAAACTCGAAGTCGAGCCATGAACCGCGGTAAGGGATGATACGTGCGTTGTACAGCACTTTACCGGAAGAGTGCGTTTTACCCTTATCGCTGTCAAAGAAAACGCCAGGACTACGATGCAGCTGAGAAACGATAACACGCTCAGTACCGTTGATGACAAAGGTACCGTTTTCGGTCATGAGCGGAATTTCGCCCATGTAAACTTCTTGTTCTTTAATGTCTTTGACTGTGCCTTCCGGCGCTTCGCGCTCGTAGATCACCAGACGCAGTTTGACGCGCAGCGGTGCAGAAAACGTCACGCCACGGATCTGACATTCTTTTACGTCAAAGACAGGTTCACCCAGACGATAGCTGACATACTGCAACTCGGAGTTGCCGCTGTAGCTCGCGATCGGGAATACGGAACGGAATGCAGCTTCCAGTCCGTACTGACCTTCTGGATCTTGCTCGATAAACTTCTGGAACGAGTCAAGCTGGATAGAAAGGAGATAAGGTATGTCCAGCACTTGCGGACGTTTACCAAAATCCTTACGAATACGTTTTTTCTCGGTATAGGAGTAAACCATAGGGTTCCTCAGCTAGCTGACAAGTCGACCCACGCTGTCCGTCCTGAAGGACAGTTCATGCAACACTATTTTGCTTTTCATGCGATGCGAGGCATCACATGCAATACGTCTTTCTATCACTCTTAAATCATTTCATTGCTTCAGCATGGGCAGGGAACCCGCGCAGGAAAACAGTATATTAAGTCGTCGATAGAAAAAGATATTGAAGAGCACCAATGGACAAACAGTGCGAAACCCCATTGCGGCTCTGTAGCGCAAAAAGGCTGGTGACCAAAAAGTCACCAGCCATCAGCCTGAAACTACTCAGACTGCAACCCGAGGGTTGTCTTACTTAACTTCAACTTCAGCGCCAGCTTCTTTCAGCTGTGCTTCAAGTGCAGCTGCGTCAGCTTTGCTGATGCCTTCTTTGATCACGCCGGTAGCTTCAACCAGATCTTTGGCTTCTTTCAGGCCCAGACCAGTTGCGGTACGAACGGCTTTGATTACTGCAACTTTGTTAGCACCAGCAGCTTTCAGTACGACGTCGAATTCAGTTTTCTCTTCAACAGCTTCAGCCGGGCCAGCAGCAACAGCTACAGCAGCAGCAGCAGAAACGCCGAATTTTTCTTCCATAGCAGAAACCAGCTCAACTACTTCCATTACGGACATAGCTGCAACAGCTTCCAGAATTTGGTCTTTAGTGATAGACATAACAATTGTTCCTAAGAATCAGTATAAGTTTATGCGTTAAAGTACGAAGGAAAAGAATCTGGCCTTAAGCCGCTTCTTTTGCATCGCGAACAGCAGCCAGAGTGCGGACCAGTTTGCCAGCAGCGGCTTCTTTCATGGTCGACATCAGACGTGCCAGTGCTTCTTCGTAAGTCGGCAGAGTCGCCAGACGGTCAATATTGGCCGCCGTGATCAGCTCACCTTCAAAGGCTGCAGCTTTGACCTCGAATTTTGCATTCGCTTTCGCGAACTCTTTGAACAGACGAGCAGCAGCGCCCGGGTGTTCCATAGAGTATGCAATCAGGGTCGGACCAACAAACGTGTCTTTCAGGCACTCGAAAGGAGTACCTTCAACGACGCGGCGCAGCAGGGTGTTACGAACAACACGCATGTAAACGCCAGCTTCACGACCTGCTTTACGCAGTTCGGTCATTTTATCAACGGTCACGCCGCGGGAATCCGCAACAACCGCTGACAGCGCGCCTTTGGCTACTTCGCTGACTTCAGCAACAATCGCTTGTTTGTCTTGAAGATTTAATGCCATTAGCTTTTGCTCCTGGATTTGACCAGGGAAGGATTTCCCTGGAACTCACTTCACCTATTAACCCGAAGGTAATAAGCGCTATTACACGGTGAGCAGAATCCAGTGAAGAAAAAAATTCTTTTTGGTTCTGTCACCGTCTACGCAGGGGATTAAGCTTTTCATCCGAAGATGTCGTGCTCCTGCGGTCTTGGACGGAGGCCAGGATAAGGCCTGGCTCCAACCTTAGTGACTGAATTACAAAGGGGTTAGCCTTTATTTTCCATTCACTATGAATCTGGGTTCTGGATTGAACAATCAACCAGAACAACGGGCGTAAGATTCTAGATGAATTTTTCGCCCGTTACAAGCAGCAATTAGTTTGCTGATGCGTTCAGACCAGCTTGGTCGATGGCAACGCCAGCGCCCATGGTGGTGGACAGGCTAACTTTCTTGATGTACACGCCTTTCGCCTGAGCAGGTTTTGCTTTTTTCAGCGCAACCAGCAGAGATTCCAGGTTTTCTTTCAGTTTGTCAGCGTCGAAGTCCACTTTACCGATGGTGGTGTGAATGATGCCGTTTTTGTCGTTACGGTAACGAACCTGACCCGCTTTAGCATTTTTAACTGCTTCAGCAACGTTCGGAGTTACAGTACCCACTTTCGGGTTCGGCATCAGACCGCGCGGGCCCAGAACCTGGCCGAGCTGGCCAACAACGCGCATTGCATCCGGAGAAGCAATAACAACGTCAAAGTTCATTTCGCCTTTCTTGATCTGATCAGCCAGATCTTCCATACCTACCAGCTCTGCGCCAGCTGCTTTAGCAGCTTCAGCGTTTGCGCCCTGGGTAAATACGGCAACGCGTACTGAACGACCAGTACCGTGCGGCAGTACAGTTGCACCACGTACGTTCTGATCTGATTTACGAGCATCGATGCCGAGGTTAACAGCAACGTCTACGCTCTCTACAAACTTAGCGGTAGCCAGTTCTTTCAGCAGAGCAACAGCTTCGTTGATGTCATACTGTTTGGTCACATCAACTTTGTCACGGATCACGCGCATGCGCTTGGTCAGCTTAGCCATTTCTTAGTCCTCCACTACCAGGCCCATGGAACGAGCAGTACCTTCGATAGAGCGAGTCATCGCTTCTACGTCAGCACCAGTCATGTCCGCAGCTTTGGTTTCTGCGATTTCACGTACCTGAGCACGGGTTACTTTACCGACTTTGTCTTTGTTCGGCTTACCAGAACCAGACTTGATGCCCGCTGCTTTTTTCAGCAGTACGGCAGCCGGAGGTGTTTTGGTAACGAAGGTGAAAGAACGGTCGCTATATACGGTGATAACAACAGGAGTCGGCAGACCTTTTTCCAGAGATTCGGTCTTCGCGTTAAACGCTTTACAGAATTCCATGATGTTAACGCCCTGCTGACCCAGAGCTGGACCAACCGGTGGGCTCGGGTTAGCCATACCAGCTGCAACCTGCAGCTTGACGTAGGCTTGTACTTTCTTAGCCATGATATTTCCTCTATTGGGTTATAGCGCCTGAAAAACAGGCTCCCCGTGATGACAATTCACACGCTGTTGCCAGCGCATAAAAACAAAAGGCGCGAAATTGTAGATAAATTCCGCGCCTGCTGCAACTACAAAAATGTATAAGGTGTTAGCCTTTTTCCACCTGGCTGAAATCCAGCTCGACAGGTGTTGCACGACCGAAGATGGAAACAGACACTTTCAGGCGGCTTTTCTCGTAATCCACCTCTTCCACCACGCCGTTGAAGTCGGCAAATGGACCGTCGTTGACGCGTACCATCTCGCCTGGCTCGAACAGAGTTTTTGGACGTGGTTTATCACCCACCTGCTGCAGGCGGTTCATGATCGCATCCACTTCTTTATCGCTGATCGGCGCTGGACGGTCGGAGGTACCACCAATGAAGCCCATAACACGCGGTACGCTACGCACCAAATGCCAGCTGGCATCGTTCATAACCATCTGAACCAGTACGTAACCCGGGAAGAATTTGCGCTCGCTTTTACGACGCTGGCCGCCACGGATTTCCACGACTTCTTCAGTCGGCACCATGACTTCGCCAAACAACTCTTCCATATTGTGCAATTTGATGTGCTCACGCAGCGACTGGGCTACGCGGCCTTCGAAACCGGAAAACGCCTGCACGACGTACCAGCGTTTTTTTGGAGCTTCAGACATCTCAGAACCTCAGGCCAGTGATAAACGATACAAGGCGGACAAGAATACCATCCAGTCCCCACAAAATCAGTGACATCACGGCAGTTACCGCGGCAACGATTAACGTGGTGTGCAGCGTTTCCTGGCGAGTCGGCCAAATGACCTTACGCATCTCGGTTCTTGCTTCACGCGCAAACGCAACTGTCGCTTTGCCTTTCGTGGTCAGCAACGCAACGCCGCCTGCCACTGCAATCAGAACCACTACGGCCAGCGCACGCAACGGCAGTGTCACATCGCGGTAGTAGTAATTACCAACAATAGCGACAACCAGTAATACGGCAACAGCCAGCCATTTTACGGTTTCCAGGCCGCGTCCGCTCCCTTGAGCTTCGGTATTCGCACTCATAAACCAACCTGCCACTATAATTCAGAAACTATTCTGCCCCGCATGGCGAGGCATCCAAACCGAATGAGCTTCAAGAGCGTAACTCGGTATCCTGCACCGCTTAACAGAGCCTGTCTCAGCAATGATTATGACCGAAAATCACTGATGAGCCAGGTTCTATACAACAGCGTGCAAAAAGGGCATCAAATGATGCCCTTTCCGTGTGCATTGCGTCAAATATTATCGAGATTAAGCGATAACTTTAGCAACAACGCCCGCACCAACGGTACGGCCGCCTTCGCGGATTGCGAAGCGCAGACCTTCGTCCATCGCGATCGGGTGAATCAGGGTGACAACCATTTTGATGTTGTCGCCCGGCATTACCATCTCTACGCCTTCCGGCAGTTCTACTGAACCGGTTACGTCAGTTGTACGGAAGTAGAACTGAGGACGGTAGCCTTTGAAGAACGGAGTATGACGGCCGCCTTCGTCTTTAGACAGAACGTAAACTTCTGACTCGAACTGAGTGTGCGGCTTGATGGTACCCGGCTTAGCCAGTACCTGACCACGCTGGATGTCTTCACGCTTGATACCGCGCAGCAGAACACCACAGTTTTCACCAGCCTGACCCTGATCCAGCAGTTTGCGGAA
>NZ_CP024768.1:189156-194017 GCF_011395035.1 Pantoea cypripedii | reverse complement strand
GCGCCGTCCATCTGAGCAGCACCGGTGATCATGTTTTTCACGTAGTCGGCGTGGCCCGGGCAGTCAACGTGCGCGTAGTGGCGAGTCGGGGTTTCGTACTCAACGTGTGAAGTGTTGATGGTGATACCACGAGCCTTCTCTTCCGGCGCGTTGTCGATCTGGTCAAATGCACGAGCCTGGCCGCCGTAGGTTTTAGCCAGAACGGTGGTGATCGCAGCAGTCAGAGTGGTTTTACCGTGGTCAACGTGACCGATGGTGCCCACGTTTACGTGCAGTTTGTTACGTTGAAATTGCTCTTTAGCCATCGCTTGTCCCTCTAAGACACGGATATATCAAAGATATCGTCACATCAACCAGGCTATGCCTGACTGTTAGTTTTACAGAGAGAGAATCAGGAGAGAGACAAAGGAAGTGGTGCTGATACCCAGAGTCGAACTGGGGACCTCACCCTTACCAAGGGTGCGCTCTACCAACTGAGCCATATCAGCACATCTGGAGCGGGCAGCGGGAATCGAACCCGCATCATCAGCTTGGAAGGCTGAGGTAATAGCCATTATACGATGCCCGCATCCTGGAACTCGGCTACCTGTTCTTTCTGTAGCTTATGAATAATAAAAGAAGACCTTCTATTATTCGAGTCAGTCAGTGTTTCCGACTAACACTTTGACTGCGCCAATGCTCAGTCTGAATTCGAAGGTGAGAGAGTTGAACTCACCCATCAGACAATGACTTCATCTGACGCTCAACCAGGAGGTTGAGATGGTGGTGGGAGAAGGATTCGAACCTTCGAAGTCTGTGACGGCAGATTTACAGTCTGCTCCCTTTGGCCGCTCGGGAATCCCACCTACTTGATGGTGCCGGCTACCGGAATCGAACTGGTGACCTACTGATTACAAGTCAGTTGCTCTACCAACTGAGCTAAGCCGGCATCAAGTGACGCGCATTCTAGGAAGAGCGGATGCAGGATGCAACAAAAAAATTGCCAAATTTGCACTATCGCTTACTATTTGTGCAAATCCTCGCAAATCAATCATAAAATGAAGCAAATTTGTCCAGTAGCGCTGCTTTTTTACCCGCACTTCATCTCAACTTCTGAGTAGACTTTTCTCGTCGGATGCACAATTCCGGGTAAGGTTACCTTTCATGTATGGAAATTTGGTGTGCCAGAAACTTCTATGACAACCTACTGAGCGACAAGAAAAATGCGGGCGCGATTACGAAAGCGTGCTTGCGTTTATCATTTTACTTCTTTTTAAAGTCACACTGGTGTTACCCTCCTGCCCATTGTTCTCGTTAAATTACCCCTGTGACGTGCAACTGAGTTCGACACATCGCTGTATGCCTGATGCTGCAAGGTGTAGATGAGCCAGAATTTGCGGTCAGATGCATGCTTATGAGTAAAAAAACGACGCCACTTACAACACCCTATTTGCAGTTCAATCGTCAGCAATGGGCAGCTTTGCGTGACTCAGTGCCAATGACGCTGGCTGAGGGTGAAATTGCCCGATTACGCGGCATCAACGAAGACCTTTCGCTGGAAGAGGTTGCAGAGATTTATTTGCCGCTATCGCGCCTGTTAAATTTCTACATCAGTTCTAATCTGCGACGTCAGGCGGTACTTGAGCAATTTCTTGGGACTAATGCCCAAAAAATTCCCTATATCATCAGTATCGCGGGTAGCGTGGCAGTAGGTAAAAGTACCACTGCACGCGTGCTACAGGCATTACTCAGCCGATGGCCTGAGCATCGCAAAGTCGAGTTGATCACTACCGATGGCTTTCTTCATCCTAATGCGGTGTTAAAAGAACGTGGGTTGATGAAGAAGAAAGGCTTCCCGCAATCCTATGACATGCACCGACTGGTCAATTTTGTTTCTGACCTCAAATCCGGGGCCAGCCAGGTTACAGCGCCGGTTTACTCGCATCTGATTTATGATGTTATTCCGGATGGTGATAAAGTTGTGCAGCAGCCTGATATTCTGATTCTCGAAGGTTTAAACGTGCTACAAAGTGGCATGGATTATCCCCATGACCCCCATCACGTCTTTGTTTCAGATTTTGTCGACTTTTCCATATATGTCGATGCCCCTGAAGACCTCCTTGAAAGCTGGTATATCAATCGTTTTCTGAAATTCAGAGAAGGGGCATTCAGCGATCCTGATTCTTATTTCCACCATTATTCACAGCTACCGGAGCAAGACGCAGTGAATATTGCGCGCGGCCTATGGAAGGAAATTAACTGGATGAATTTAAAAGAAAATATATTACCAACGCGTGAGCGCGCAAGCCTGATAATGACCAAGTCAGCCGATCATGCCGTGCAACATGTTCGTTTAAGAAAATAAATAATAAAGCATCACTGCCCCGAATGTTCAGGGTAGTGATGTGGTAAATCAGCAAGTCACAGCCATATATTAGTCTGGTAATGCGTTATCTGGCCGTAATGAAATCTCACCACCAACCCACGCCTTAGTTTCACCATCCTGTTCCAGCAGTAAACCACCTTGCTTATCAACACCACGTGCAATGCCATGAACCTCGCGATCACCAATTAGTAATTTGACCGGGCGATTAATGAAATTATCGAGCGCATCCCAACGTTCAATAAAGGGGGCAAGACCATCACGCTCAAACAACGGTAAAGTTTCGCGTAAGCGATTAATCAATGTTGCAGCCAGCTGATTACGGTCAATGTCGATCCCCGCTTCCTGCAAATTAATCCAGCCCTGGTTAATTTGTGATGCACCTTCGGAACGCATCGCAAGGTTAATTCCAGCACCAATAACAATCTGGGCGGCATCGCCAGTTTTGCCAGTAAGCTCAACCAGGATACCAGCCAGCTTCCGATCATGTAGATAGAGGTCGTTAGGCCACTTAACCCTGACATCATTCGCTCCGAGGGACTGAATTACTTCCGCCATCACGATACCGATGACCAAACTCAACCCCATCGCAGCGGCGGGCCCCTGCTCCAGACGCCAATACATCGACATATACAAGTTGGCACCAAAAGGCGAAAACCATTGTCTGCCACGGCGTCCACGTCCTGCCTGCTGATACTCCGCAATACAGGCATCACCAGATACCAGCTTATCCATCCGTTCCAGCAGATACTGGTTCGTTGAATCAATTACTGGGATCACGGATAGATTAGGCTGATCCAGACGCGATAAAATGTCTTCCTCATTCAGCAGCTGAATAGGAGCTGGCAGGCTGTATCCTTTACCCGTGACGGTGTAGACATCCAGTCCCCAGCCTTTCAGTGTTTGAACATGCTTGTTGATTGCTGCCCGGCTCATCCCCAGAACTTCGCCCAGTTGCTCCCCGGAATGAAATTCGCCATCCGCAAGTAAAGCAACTAATTTTAGCGGTACACTGTGGTCTTTCATGAAATCACCTCTACAGCGTTGCGTTCGCCCTGCGCGCCAATAAACCGAACTTCTGGTTCCAGCCAGACATTAAATTTTTCACCGACGTGGTTTCTCACCTCGCGTGCCAGTTGAACAATATCCTGAGGTGTGGCCTGGTTTTCATTAATCAGTACCAGTGCCTGCTGGCGATGCACCGCAGCACCCCCAACCTGATGGCCTTTCAGCTGACATTGATCGATTAGCCAACCGGCGGCAACTTTCACCTCACCTTCAGGCTGGGGATAGAGCGGGATAGTTGGCCATTGGGCACACAATGTTGCAGCCTGAGTGGCGGTGATCAGCGGATTTTTAAAGAAACTACCCACATTTCCTGTTATCCGGGGGTCAGGTAGCTTGCTCTGACGCATCTGGCAGACAGCATTAAATACATCCCACGCGCTGGCCGTTGCCGGATTAAGTCGTGCCAGATCGCCGTAACTCAATACTGGCTGCCATTGCTTAGGCAGACGTAATCCTATTGCAACAATGACATAGTCATTCTTCATCGCATGTTTGAAAATACTGTCACGATAGCCAAACTCGCACTCTTCGCGATACAACCGAACAATCTGCCGGGTGGGTAGATGTAAGGCTTCAACATAGTGGCAGATATCCTTAAATTCGATGCCATACGCACCAATATTTTGAATTGGAGCCGAACCTGCCATACCCGGTATCAGCGCAAGATTCTCCAGACCGGGAATTCCTTTCTTTAATGTTTGCTCAACCAGTTCATGCCAGTTTTCTCCCGCTCCAACATGCAGTTGCCATGCTTCGGCATGTTCTTCTATCGCAATACCTTTGATTGCATTAATCACCACAGTACCGTTGAAGTCTTCGAGAAACAGCACATTGCTGCCGCCGCCAAGTATTATAAAAGGCTGCTCCTGAGCGATGCTGGCTCGCCAGGATTCCATGATGGCTTCTGCGGTATTGGCAATAACGATATTTTTCGCACTGACCTCAAGGCCAAGTGTATTGAAAGCTTTAAGAGAAGTGTTGGGGCTGGACATTTCACGGCCTTAACTGATTAATCTGGCCGTAGTTTACCTGATCAGATTGTGTAACGGCGCGATTTATCGCGCTGTTTTCCTGATTGCCGTATTACAGACGTAAAAAAGCCCTGAACTTTCGTTCAGGGCTTCTTCACTTGATTGATGCCTGGCAGTTCCCTACTCTCGCATGGGGAGACCCCACACTACCATCGGCGCTACGGCGTTTCACTTCTGAGTTCGGCATGGGGTCAGGTGGGACCACCGCGCTACAGCCGCCAGGCAAATTCTTTCTGCTCTGTCCTGTGTCTTTTGCACTGCTGCTGCGTTGGCTGCATTCGCGTAAGTCAGTCACATACTTATGTATGCTCCTTCCTTCCGTCTCTTTTGCCGCCTTGCTTCAGCGCAAAATCCTTCAGACCTCAATCCGCAGGACATAACTGAATCCGGTAAACAAAGC
>NZ_CP024768.1:0-189056 GCF_011395035.1 Pantoea cypripedii | reverse complement strand
CCGCCAGCGTTCAATCTGAGCCATGATCAAACTCTTCAATTTAAGTTTGATGCTCAAAGAATTAAACTTCGTAATGAATTACGTGTTCACTCTTGAGACTTGATATTTTTTAAGTCCGTAGACTTTTGATATCAATCCTGCGAGTGCCCACACAGATTGTCTGATAAATTGTTAAAGAGCGGTGCGAACAGCGGGTTAACCGTCTGTCGCGAGGTGGCGTATATTACGCTTTCCTCCTTCAGAGTCAATCACTTTTTTCAGCGACTTTCTCCGGCGGGATGAATCACTTCGTCCCTCACTGACCGTCTGCGTTGCCGCTTTGCCGTGTCAGTGGAGGCGCATTATAGGGAGATAATTCTGAGTGACAAGCGTTTATTGCAAAAAAATTATCGTTCGGCCTAAATTTCACCAAAGCGCCTTATTTCACAACACTTTGCCTGGTAATTGCGCAAAATCCTGGGCAAAAAGAGCGACTTTCTGCCAGTCGGTATATTCCACTTCTTTCGAAGTATCGGTTTCGCCACCCGTCATTCGCATAATCAACTGAATCATCACGCGATCGAACCAGCGATAGTGCGGATAACGCAGCGCCCCGGCAAACACTGCGCAGCAATCAGGTTGCCAGGGTGACTGCGCAAGAAACTTATGCGTATAGACATTGGTTTCCGGCGTGCATTTATCCGCCTTGCGCGCCGTCAGGTTCACACTAAAGAAACCGCTGGCGCGCTGTTGCAGCTGTGACAGATGCGTGGTCACAAACTTCATTAAGGCAGGATGGAAATGACCATAGCGAATTGATGCCCCAATCAGCACGCGATCATACTGCGCCCAGTCGAGAGAGGTGGCCTGCTGTACATCAATCACATCGCACAGCTGCTGGGGTGCCAGGGTTTGCGCAATGCGTCCGGCAATTTTTTGGGTTTGCCCGTCACGGCTGGAATAAACAATCAACGCTTTCATCACACAATCCTGCTTTATCATTCGCGCCAGAAGGTTGGGGTAAAGAGAACCAACAAGGTAAACACCTCAAGACGACCGAATAACATGGTCAAAATCAGAATCCACTTCGCCACATCATTCATAGAGGCAAAGTTATCGGCCACCACGCCAAGGCCCGGTCCGAGGTTGTTGAGGGTCGCAGCGACAGCAGCAAAGGCGGAAAAGTCATCAACGCCGGTGGCGATAATCGCCAGCATGCTGACCAGGAACACCAGCGCATAGGCCGAGAAGAATCCCCATACCGCTTCCAGAATACGCTCCGGCAGTGCACGGTTACCTAACTTAATAGTGTAAACCGCATTCGGATGGACGAGGCGCTTCAGCTCACGTGAACCTTGTTTACACAACAACAGGATGCGAATCACTTTCAGACCCCCACCAGTAGAACCCGCGCAACCACCGATAAATGCAGAACACAGCAACAGTACCGGCAGGAATAACGGCCAACGCGCAATGCTATCGGTGGTAAACCCGGCAGTGGTCGCCATAGAGACCACCTGGAAAAAGGCCTGACTCAGCGTTTGCAGGCCACTGGAATAGACATCGTGGAACCACAGCACCACCGTGCAGATCACCACCAGCGTCAGCTGCACACCAATAAACATACGAAACTCGGGATCGCGCCAGTACACTTTCAGGCTGCGGCCACTCAATAAAGAGAAGTGCAAACCATAGTTACAGCCGGAGATCAGCAGGAATATCGCGATAATGGTGTTAATGGTCGGACTATTGAAGTAACCAATACTGGCATCATGGGTAGAGAAGCCGCCAATAGCGATGGTGGAAAAACTATGGCCGATGGCATCAAACACTGGCATCCCCGCCAGCCACAGCGCTACCGCACAGGCTATGGTGAGTAGCACATAGATCAGCCACAAGGTCTTGGCGGTTTCCGCGATACGGGGGCGCATTTTGTTATCTTTCAGCGGACCCGGCATTTCAGCGCGGTATAGCTGCATTCCCCCTACCCCCAGAATCGGCAGGATCGCCACCGCCAGCACGATAATCCCCATCCCCCCGAGCCATTGCAGCATCTGGCGATAGAAAAGAATCGCTTTAGGCAATGAATCCAGCCCCACCAGCGTTGTCGCCCCGGTGGTGGTTAATCCTGAAAAGGATTCGAAGAACGCATCAGTCACCGACAGATGGGGCTGCTCAGCAAACATAAACGGCATCGCCCCGACGCTGCCCAGCACGGTCCAGAACAGCACCACGATCAGAAACCCTTCGCGTGGCTTCAGTTCTGTTTTCTGCTTGCGATTGGGCCACCACAGCAATGAGCCAATTACGATGGCCATCATGAAGGTCTGACTGAACGCCCGTCCGGCACCGTCACGATAAATCAGAGCCACCAGACCGGGCAGAATCATGGTCACTGAGAACAAAATCACCAGCAGGCCCACAATGCGGGTAATGGCGCGAAAATGCATTCAGCCGTTTCCTTTCAAAGAGATATTCTTAGTTTTCCAGCGGGATGAGCGTCAGCACGCCCCGACTGTAGTCAGAGAGGTTTTGCCGAAAGCCTTCGATCTGGCTATGCGGTAATGCCAGTTGCAGGGTAATGCGATCCAGATAATGACTCTCTTCCACCCTGCCGTCAAAGCGCTGTAGCAGACGTTCAATATCGCTGAGCTGCGCATATTCGCATTGCAGGGTGAAAGATTGCATCGGCACTTTACGGCAACGGGTAAGCCTTTTTAAACCCTGCTGGACACCACCACCATAGGCTTTCACCAGCCCACCGGTACCGAGCATAATGCCGCCATAGTAACGCACCACTACCGCCGTGATTTCACCCACACCGCTCCCCATCAGCTGAGCCAGCATCGGTTTTCCCGCCGTGCCTGAGGGTTCACCATCATCAGAAAAGCCCAGCTGCTGTGAATCATCCGGCGCGCCTGCTACCCATGCCCAGCAGTGATGGCGGGCTGTGGGATGTTCAGCTTTAATCTGCTGCACAAAAGCACGCGCTGCTTCTACGCCGTTGGTATGCGCCAGCAGCGTAATAAAGCGGCTTTTCTTAATGGTTTCCTCGCTGAGACTCACAGCCTCAGCGGGAATGTCATAAGCGTTCATCAGGCCAGATGCAGATCGCGCGTCATGTTTTCAATCCGGTTGGCATGGATCACCACATTATCCTCAATACGAATCCCCCCATAAGGCTTCAGCGCATCAATTGCCTGCCAGTCAAAGTGCTGGCTATATTTGCCACTGCGCAGAGCCGCCAGCAGCGAATCGATAATGTAGAAGCCAGGTTCGATGGTCATCACCATGCCCGGCTCCAGCACCCTGGTGCAACGCAGATACGGATATTGCGCCGGTGCAGCCAGATGCGTACCGTTATCATCCTGCATAAAACCGGCAACGTCGTGTACCTGGAGACCGAGCGGGTGACCAAGACCATGCGGCATAAACGGACCGGTTAAGTCTTCCGCCACCAGCGTTTCTTCACTCAGCCCTTTCACCAGCTCAAACTTCAGCAACATCCGCGCAATGCGTTGATGCATTTGCAGATGATAATCGGTATAGCGCACGCCAGCCTTGAGGGTAGCGATCAGCGCCAGCTCCTCTTTATTCATCGTCTCGACCATTTCGGCATAGCGCGATTTCGCCTGCGCGGCATAGCTACGGGTCAAATCGGCCGCATAACCCAGGTATTCCGCCCCGGCATCAATCAAAAAGCTATGGCGTTTCGCCGGTGGCTGATGATCCAGTTTGGTGTAGTGCAACACGGCGGCATGTTCATTCAACGCGATAATGTTGCCGTAAGGCACGTCGATATCGCGATGGCCGGTGGCGCTCAGGTAGGCAATATTGATGTCAAATTCGCTCATGCCGGAGAAAAAGGCTTCTTTGGCGGCACGATGCCCGGCGACTGCCAGCTTCTGCGCTTCACGCATGCAGGCCAGTTCATAATCGGTTTTGATACTGCGGTGGTAATGCAGGAAATCGATCACCCCTTTGGGGTTGATGCTATCGACTTTGATACCCAGCTGAGTCGCACGCGCCGGCACCGGCCCGATATAAGCCACATTATCGCGCTGGGCTGGCAGCAGTTGCCCAATTTCATCGGCGTTTTTCAGACCGATAACGTCAACATCCCCGGTCCAGAAGCTATTGGGCAGTGGCTCCACGTTATGCCAGTAATCCACCGGCGAATAGAACCACAGCTTTGGTTTATTCACGCCGTCGATCCATAACCAGCAGTCAGGCACCTGCGTGACCGGCACCCAGGCTTTGAATTGCGGATTCACCTTAAACGGATAGTCATGATCGTCGAGAAACACGGTCAGCAACTCGCCAGAATGAATCAGCATGGCATCAAGTTTAAAACGCGCCAGCACCTGCTGCGCACGCTGTTGCAGCGTATTGATATGCGCGTGATACAGGGTTTTCAGTGAATCCATGGACTTGTCTCCGATATCGCGAAAATGGCCGCAGTGTAGCATAGCCGCGTCCTTGTTGCCGTGCCCCCGCACGCTGTGATCGCTGTATCAAATAAGCAAACTCTCGTTTGCAAAAAATTAACACGACACCCACACTCACGATCATCTGGTATGACCAGATCAACTTTCGCGGTTTCAGGAGACGGATATGCTTTACCAAGGCGATACCCTTTCTGTTCGCTGGCTTGACGATGGCATCGCCGAGCTGGTTTTTGATGCCCCCGGTTCGGTGAATAAACTCGATACCAAAACCGTTGCCTCCCTGGGTGAGGCGCTGGGTGTACTGGAACAGCAACCCGCACTGCGCGGCCTGCTGCTCACTTCGGCAAAACCGGCGTTTATTGTCGGTGCCGACATCACCGAATTTCTTTCCCTGTTCGATGCCCCGGTTGAAAAGCTGAGCCAGTGGCTGGCCTTTGCCAACAGCATTTTTAATCGTCTGGAAGATTTGCCGGTGCCTACCGTTGCCGCGATTGACGGTTATGCGCTGGGCGGCGGTTGCGAGTGCGTACTGGCGGCTGACTTCCGTATCGCCACTGCATCAACCCGCATCGGTCTGCCGGAGACCAAACTGGGCATCATGCCCGGTTTTGGCGGCAGCGTCCGCCTGCCGCGTTTGCTGGGCGCCGACAGCGCACTGGAGATTATCGCCGCCGGTAAAGATGTCGATGGCATCAGCGCGCTGAAACTGGGCCTGGTCGATGCGGTCGTGAGCAGCGATAAATTGCGCAGCGCAGCCTTAACCGTCCTCCAGGATGCCATCATCCAGGGCAGCTGGCAGGCACGTCGCGCACCGAAACTGGCACCGCTGAAACTCAGCCCGATTGAAGCCGCCATGAGCTTTACCATCGCCAAAAGCATGGTACTGCAAACCGCAGGCAAACATTACCCGGCCCCCATCACGGCAGTAAAAACCATTGAAGCCGCTGCCGGGTTGGGCCGCGATGATGCATTGAAACTGGAAACGGCTGCCTTTGTGCCCCTGGCGCAAAGTGACGTAGCGCGCGCGCTGGTCGGCATCTTCCTTAACGATCAATACGTCAAAGGATTAGCCAAAAAACGCGGTAATGCCACCAGCACCCCGGCGCAGGCGGCGGTTCTCGGTGCAGGTATTATGGGCGGCGGCATTGCTTATCAGTCGGCATGGAAAGGCGTGCCGGTGCAGATGAAAGATATCAATCCACAGGCGCTGGCACTCGGTATGAAAGAAGCCAGCAAACTGCTGAACAAGCAACTGGAACGCGGCAAGATTGACGGTGCGAAACTCGCCAGCGTGCTGACCACCATCCAGCCCACGCTGGACTACGCCGGGTTTGAGCGCGCCGATGTGGTGGTTGAGGCGGTAGTGGAAAACCCGCAAATCAAAGCCAAAGTGCTGGCCGAGACCGAGCAACATCTGCGTGATGACGCCATTCTGGCTTCCAACACCTCAACCATTCCGATTAGCCAGCTGGCGCAGGCGCTGCAACGTCCTGAAAACTTCTGTGGCATGCATTTCTTCAATCCGGTGCCACGCATGCCATTGGTCGAAGTGATTCGCGGTGAAAAGACCTCCGAGGAGACGCTCGGAAAAGTCGTCGCCTGGGCCAGCAAAATGGGCAAGACACCGATCGTGGTTAATGACTGTCCCGGCTTCTTTGTTAACCGCGTACTGTTCCCCTACTTTGCCGCCTTCAGCCTGCTGCTGCGCGACGGTGCCGACTTCCGCCAGATCGACAAAGTGATGGAGAAACAATTCGGCTGGCCGATGGGTCCGGCATGGCTGCTGGATGTGGTCGGCATTGATACCGCTCACCATGCCCAGCAGGTGATGGCGCAGGGCTTCCCGTCACGGATGCAGAAAGATTATCGCGACGCCATTGACGTGCTGTACGAAGCCGGACGATACGGTCAGAAAAATGGCCTGGGTTTCTGGCGCTGGACAGAGGACAAAAAGGGCAAAGCACAGAAACAAGCCGATGCCGAAGTGGATACGCTGTTGCAGCACGTTTGCCAGCCGAAACGCGTCTTCAGCGATGAAGAGATTGCCAACCGCATGATGCTGCCGATGCTGCATGAAGTGGTGCGCTGCCTGGAAGAGAAGATTATCGCCTCTCCAGCGGAAGCGGACATGGCGCTGGTCTATGGTCTCGGCTTCCCGCCGTTCCGCGGTGGTGCCTTCCGTTATATGGACACGCTGGGGAACAGCACGGTGGTGGATCAGGCGAAGCGTTATACCGCACTCGGCCCGCTGTATGCATTGCCGGAGTTGCTGGTACACATTGCCCATCAGCATCAAAGCTGGTATCCCGCCGCTCTTCCGATTGATGAAGCTGCGCTGCAAACTGCCTGAGGATTTTAAAATGGAAAATGTCGTTATTATCGATGCTGCCCGCACGCCAATGGGCCGTTCCAAAGGCGGAGCGTTTCGTCAGGTGCGCGCAGAAGATCTCTCAGCCCATCTGATGCGCGAATTACTCAGCCGCAACCCGGCACTCGATCCCGCCACGCTGGATGACATCATCTGGGGCTGCGTGCAGCAAACGCTGGAGCAGGGTTTTAACATTGCCCGTAATGCGGCGCTGCTGGCGGAGATACCACATCGCGTCCCCGCCAGTACCGTGAACCGCTTATGCGGGTCGTCAATGCAGGCACTGCACGATGCCGCGCGCGCCATTATGGTGGGCGATGCCCAAAGTTGCCTGATTGGCGGTGTCGAACATATGGGTCACGTGCCGATGAGTCACGGTGTGGATTTTCATCCCGGCCTGAGCCGCACGGTGGCGAAAGCCGCTGGGATGATGGGGCTGACCGCCGAAATGCTGGCACGGATGCACCATATCAGCCGCGAACAGCAGGATGCCTTTGCGTTACGCTCACATCAGCGCGCCTGGCAGGCCACCCAGCGCGGCGATTTTAAACGGGAAATTATCCCGACCTATGGTCACGATGTTGATGGCGTACTGAAACGCTATGACGCCGATGAAGTGATCCGCGAAGATGCCAGCCTGGAAGGATTAGCGGCGTTGAAACCGGCGTTTGATCCGGTCAACGGTACCGTCACCGCCGGTAGCTCCTCGGCGCTTTCCGACGGCGCCGCCGCCATGTTGATTATGGGTGAAAGCCGGGCACGAGAGCTGGGCCTGACACCACGCGCACGTATTCGCAGCATGGCAGTGGTCGGCTGCGATCCTTCCATTATGGGATACGGCCCGGTACCGGCCAGTAAGCTGGCACTGAAACGCGCCGGTCTGACAGTGCAGGATATTGGCCTGTTCGAGCTAAACGAGGCTTTCGCCGCCCAAACGCTACCCTGCCTGAAAGATTTAGGCTTACTGGAGCAGATAGACGAGAAAGTGAACCTGAATGGTGGCGCGATTGCGCTCGGTCATCCACTGGGATGTTCCGGCGCGCGTATCAGCACCACATTGCTGAATCTGATGGAAAAACGCGATGTTCAGTTTGGTCTGGCGACCATGTGTATTGGTTTAGGCCAGGGCATCGCAACGGTATTCGAACGTCTGTAATACGTTGACCACTGCATGATTTCCCGCCCTCTCGGGCGGGCTTTTTACCCGATCAGATAAACGCGAAGGCATCGCCGTACATCTGCGCTTCCAGTGCACCACGTTCCGCACAGAAGCGTTCACGTGCAATCTTCGCCATTTCGAAACGGCCCGCGATATAGATATCGTGGCCGCTCAACGAAGCGTAGTCCTGCATCACCGCCGTCAGCACCGTGCCAGTACGTCCCTGCCAGCTGGCTTCCGGCTGTTCAACCACCGGGATCACCTGCAAATTGGGATGTTTCACCGCCAGCGCATTCAGTTCGTCAAGATCGTAGAGATGAGTCAGTTCGCGGCCACCCCAGTAAATGGCGATATCACGATCGGGCTGCTGCGCCAGCGCGGTCAGCAGAATGGAACGGGCGTAGGAGAATCCGGTCCCTCCGGCAATCAGGATGATGGGGCGCTCGCTATCTTCACGCAGCCAGGCATCGCCATGCGGCATGTCCACGGTGATTTCACGCTGATTCTGGATACGCTCCATCACTGCCATCGCGTAGAGATTGAGCTCTGATGCGCCGATGTGCAGCTCAATGATATCTTTTTCCATTGGCGTGGACGCCAGGGAAAACGGGCGCTTATCCCGTTCATCCATCACCACCATCAGGTACTGTCCGGCACGAAAGCTAAAATTCGCTGCCGGAATTAAACGGACGCGGTAGACGGTATCAGTAATCGCTTCAACCGAAGTCACTTTACAGCTTAACGTTGTCATGCGTTCCCTCTGTCGGGTCGTTTTTATGGTTATTCAGCGCCGTCAGCGCTGCGGCGGCTCTGCAAAGATACCTAACTCATCCCAGATGGCGTCAATACGCGCCGTAACCGCCGGATCTTTGACAATCGGGGTTCCCCATTCACGCGTCGTTTCGCCCGGCCATTTATTGGTGGCATCGAGCCCCATCTTCGAACCCAGCCCGGAGACTGGCGAAGCGAAGTCGAGGTAGTCGATCGGCGTGTTCTCCACAAGCACCGTGTCGCGCGCCGGGTCCATACGGGTGGTAATCGCCCAAATCACATCGTTCCAGTCACGCGCGTTGACGTCATCGTCACACACAATAACAAATTTGGTGTACATGAACTGCCGCAGGAACGACCAGACGCCAAACATCACGCGCTTCGCGTGACCGGCATACTGTTTTTTCATCGTCACTACCGCCAGGCGATACGAACAGCCTTCCGGCGGCAGATAGAAATCGACAATTTCCGGGAACTGTTTGATCAGAATCGGCACCAGCACTTCATTCAACGCCACACCCAGCACCGCAGGTTCATCCGGTGGACGGCCGGTATAGGTTGAGTGATAAATCGGATTACGACGTTGCGTTATGTGCGTCACGGTAAACACCGGGAAATTATCTACTTCATTGTAGTAGCCGGTGTGGTCGCCGTAAGGACCTTCTGGTGCCATATCGCCCGGTTCGATATAACCTTCCAGCACGATTTCAGCACTGGCAGGAACTTCGAGGTCGTTAGACAGGCACTTCACCACCTCGGTTTTATTGCCACGCAGCAGGCCCGCGAATGCGTATTCCGATAAGGTATCCGGTACCGGCGTCACGGCGCCAAGAATGGTCGCCGGGTCAGCCCCCAGGGCGACAGAAACCGGAAAACGCTCACCGGGATGGGCTTTACACCATTCCTGAAAATCGAGCGCGCCACCACGATGCGACAGCCAGCGCATAATCAGACGATTTTTGCCAATCACCTGCTGGCGATAAATCCCCAGATTCTGCCGCTCTTTATGCGGCCCACGCGTCACGGTCAGACCCCAGGTAATCAGCGGCGCGGCATCATCCGGCCAGCATTTCATCACCGGAATTCGCGATAAATCGACCTCGTCACCGCTGAACACTTCTTCCTGGCACGGCGCATTACGCAGCCGTTTGGTCGGCATGTTCAGCACCTGCTTAAACTGCGGCATCTTGTCGAACAGATCGCGGAAACCTTTGGGCGGTTCGGGTTCTTTCAGAAATGCCAGCAGCTTGCCCACTTCGCGCAGCGCGCTGACTTCTTCCTGCCCCATGCCCATCGCCACGCGTTTCGGCGTACCGAACAGGTTGCACAGCACCGGCATGTTGTAGCCTTTCGGATTTTCGAACAGCAGCGCCGGACCGCCAGCACGCAGGGTGCGGTCAGCAATTTCGGTCATCTCCAGTTCGGGATCGATCGCCTGAGTGATGCGTTTTAACTCGCCCCGCTGCTCCAGCAACGCAAGGAAATCACGTAAATCCTGATATTTCATGTAGGGTTAGCTTTCCGGCCTGAGATAATCGGCCATTATAGGGCCGATTCCGCAGGCTTGTTGAGGTTTCTGCGTCAGGCGGGCTGACAGGAGAATGGTACCAGTGATTGCAACGCCAGGACATCGTGGTACGCGGCACCAGGTTCACCATGACGGAAAACTTTAAAATCTTCGCCACGCGCGCTGTAGTAACGCAGACGATCTTCGCTGACATGCAGGAAGCTGCCTTCGCGCAGGGCAATCACCGATTCAGTCGGATTGACTGCGCAGAACTCCGCCAGGCGCTCATCCCGGGTTTCCCCCATATGGCCACTGACGTTTGCGTCGAGGTAATGCGGATTGATTTGTACCGGGAACAGGCCCAGCGCCGGTAACACCACGCTGCTGCGCACCGGCATATCGTTAGTGGTACGAATTGAAGGGGTCGCCACATTGCAACCGGCGCTCCAGCCAACGTAAGGCACCCGACGTTCACGCACCGCGCGCTGGATGGCCACAATCAGGCCATGTTCATGCAGCATCTGGTTCAGCAGCCAGGTGTTGCCGCCGCTCACCAGAATCAGCTCTGCCTGTTCAATCGCTTCAACCGGGGAAGCAAACTCATGCACGGTACGCACCTGAATGCCGAGCGAATCGCTCAGGTCTTTTGCGCGCTGGGCATGATCGCCACGAATAATGGCATAAGGCACCAGCACCGCCGAGGTGATACCGCGCTGCGCAATCATCGCATGAAGTTGAGGGTGGGCATAACTCAGCAGCGGAGCATCGTCGGCCAGCTTGCCGTTACTTAACAGGAACAGTTCCATCAGACGGTCCTTTCATTCATAAGATGGTGAAGGAGTCTGATACAGAAGATTGCCAGACGTCAATTTTCTTACAGAAAACGATCAAAAAGCTCTCAGACTCAGAAAAATCGTAGTGAAATTTGTTTTACAGCTGCGTTTACCCCGGCCGATGCGCTATAACTCTGAAAGCAGGTTTGCTATTCTTAGCGTCCATTCTTTGGGAGCAGTTATGGAATCCTGGTACTTACTTTATTGCAAACGTGGACAGCTATTGCGCGCGAAAGAGCATCTTGAGCGGCAGGAGGTGAATTGCCTCAGCCCGATGATTGCTCTGGAAAAAATCGTTCGTGGCAAACGCACCACCGTAAGTGAACCGCTGTTCCCCAACTATCTGTTTATTGAATTCGATCCGGAAGCGATTCATACCACCACCATCAGCAGCACGCGTGGTGTCAGCCACTTCGTGCGCTTTGGGGCGATGCCAGCGACAGTGCCGTATGAAGTGATCGAAGCGCTGCAAAGTGACGCACCACAGATCCTGCTGGACCCGGAAACGCCACAGGTCGGTGATGAGGTGATCATCACCGATGGCACCTTCGAAGGTCTGCGTGCCATTTTTGCCGAGCCAGATGGCGAAACCCGTTCTATCCTGCTGCTGAATCTGCTGAATAAACAGGTGATGCGCAGCGTCGATAACAAACAGTTCCGCAAAGCCTAAGGCAGCCTGAACAGCTGGCGCGCGTTATGATCCACCTGCGCCCCCAGCGTTTCTGCATCCTCATTACGCCATAACGCCACCTGCTGCACGATGTGCGGCAGAAAACAGGGTTCATTGCGACGTGACGTCGGACGCGGATGCATATCTCGCGGCAGCAAATAAGGCGCATCGGTTTCCAGCAACAGGCGGTCGGCCGGGATCAAGGGCAGCATTGCACGCAGCTCCATGCCACGGCGTTCGTCGCACACCCAACCGGTAATCCCCACTGACAGCCCCAAATCCAGGCAGGCCTCCAGTTCCTCGCGCGTGCCGGTAAAGCAGTGCGCCACCGCCCCCACCAGTTTTGGCAACCAGGGTTGCAGAATCGCCGCAAAACGCGCGTGCGCTTCACGGCAATGCAGAAATACCGGCAGCTGCAATTCAGCCGCCAGCTGAAGTTGCGCATCGAAAGCGTACTCCTGCTGGTCATGCGCGGAGAAGTTGCGGTTAAAGTCCAGCCCGCACTCACCCATCGCCACCACCTGCTCACTTTCCGCCAGGCGGCGCAGGGTGTTGGCGGTTTCAGCTGACCATTCGCTGGCATGGTGCGGATGCACACCCGCGGTTGACCAGCAATAGTCAGGATGCAATGCAGCCAGCCGTTGCGCCTGCTGGCTTTCCAGCGCGTTGGTACCCGTGATTAACAGGCCGGTGACGCCTGCGTCGCGCGCACGTGTCACCACTTGTTCGCGATCTTTCGCGAATTGCGTGCTGGTCAGGTTTACACCGATATCAAACATGTTTTTTCCCAAATAAAAACCGCCCAACAAGCGGGCGGTTCAGATTCATCATCATCCCGCTCGCACGCGGGATACTCAGCCTGGATATCAGGATTCGGTGTGATGTTCCTCGTCAACCGATTCTGACTCCGACTCCGACTTGCGTCCTTTCCCCACATAGTAGCGGGAGAAGAATACGCCGACTTCAAACAGGCAGTACATCGGAATAGCGAGCAAAGTTTGTGAGAAAACATCCGGTGGTGTGAGCAACATCCCAACAACGAACGCGCCAACCAGAATGTAGGGACGTTTCTTTTTCAGCGCTTCCGGCGTGGTGATCCCGGTCCAGCAGATCAACACAATCGCCACCGGCACCTCAAACGCTACCCCGAACGCCAGGAAAATGGTCATGACGAAGTCGAGATAGTTGGTGATGTCAGTCGCGATTTGCACACCCTGCGGCGCAGTTTTGGCAAAGAAGCCAAACGCCAGCGGGAACACGATGAAATAAGCAAAGGCCACGCCGATGTAGAACAGCAGCGTGCTGGAGAACAGCAGCGGCATCACCAGCTTGCGCTCATGACGATAGAGCGCAGGTGCCACAAACGCCCATACCTGATACAGGATCACTGGCACAGCCAGAAATACTGACACAATGATGGTGAGCTTTATCGGGGTAAAGAACGGAGACGCCACATCGGTCGCGATCATGCTGGCACCGGCGGGCATCTGCTTCATAAGCGGTTCTGCCACCAAATGATAGATGTCGTTAGCGAAGTAAATCAGCGCCAGAAAGATGACAAATACCGCGATGATGCAGTTTAACAGTCGCTTGCGCAGCTCAATCAGATGGCTGATGAGCGGTTGTGTATCTTCAACGGCCATGTTTATCGTTCATCATTTGCAGAAGGAGTTGGCGCTGTGCTGCGAGGCGCACTGGCGGTATCGGGCTTGTCCACGGCAGACGGAGCAGCTTGCGGAGCCTGCGCTGGCGCGCTGGCCTGATGTTGCGCAGTTGCGGGCGTTTCCGGCGGCACAGGCGCAGCAGGCGGCGTATGAATGGTATTGGCTTCATCTTCCGCTTTCTCTACATCGATGCTCTGCTGATAAGAACGTTTCATGGAGTCGGCGGTTTTACGCAACTCTTCCATCGATTCTTTCAGTTCCGGTGACAGCGTGCCGCGGCCCGCCTCTTCCACCTTCTTCAGGCTATCCTGCAGCTCCTGCAGTTTCAGTTCCTGCGCCAGTTCATTCTGCACGTTAGCCGCCAGCGAGCGAATTGCGCGAATCCAGCCCACTACGGTTTTTACCGCAACCGGTAATCGTTGCGGACCGAGAACAATCAGCCCGATAACGAACACCAATACCAGTTCACTAAAACCAATGTCGAACACAGTTATACCTGCTTGTCGTTCCTGGCGTCGTCTTTACTAGCCGAGGTTTGCTGTTTATCTGCCAGGGTTTTGGCGTTGAAGTCAGCGTCCTGCTCTTTCGGTTGATCCTTTTTCTCGTCTTCGTCACCCATCGCTTTTTTGAAGCCACGGATGGAAGAACCTAAATCCGAACCCAGATTGCGTAGCTTATTGGTACCGAACAGAAGTACAACAATGACGGCAATGATTAACAATTGCCAAATACTGATACCGCCCATGAGATATGCCTCTAATATTCTGTGAAAAACTGCTGAATGTAACGCACAGAAAGCCCATATGATTTCGGGCCTTAGCCTGCGACATTACGCGTTTTAGATCTGGCTGACAATCAGTTTGTCTTGCGCCAGCCTATCAGCCAGGTAACGATGCCTGCGGCCATTAAAATCGCGGGAAACACATCCCAGTCAGGCCGACTCAGTAGCACTGCGGTGCCACTTAATAACAGTGTAGCCCCTACGCCGAACAGATAACGCGCCTTGTGATGACGGGTGCGTTGCGCATTCAGATCGGTGACCAGTTTATCGACGCTGTGCTGCAACAATTTGTGCTGGCGCATGCTGTCGTAAAACAGTTCCGGCAGCTCCGGCAGTTTTTCTGCCCAGAACGGCGCCTTGTCTTTCACCGCGCGCCAGATAGCCGGAATGCCAATCTGATCTTTAATCCAGTCTTCGAGGAACGGTTTGGCGGTTTTCCACAAATCGAGCTGTGGATAGAGCTGACGGCCAATCCCCTCGATATACAGCAGGGTTTTCTGCAACAGCACCAGCTGTGGCTGCACTTCCATGTTGAAGCGACGCGCGGTGTTGAACAGATTGAGCAGCACATGGCCGAAGGAGATCTCTGCCAGCGGCTTCTCAAAAATCGGTTCACACACGGTCCGAATCGCAAACTCAAAATCTTCGACATTGGTATCCGGCGGCACCCAGCCGGAATCAACATGCAGCTCCGCCACCTTGCGGTAATCACGGTTAAAGAACGCGATAAAGTTTTCCGCCAGGTAACGCTTATCTTCTTTGTTCAGCGAACCGACGATGCCGCAGTCGATGCCGATATATTGCGGATCTTCCGGATGGTCATAGCTGACGAAGATATTGCCGGGATGCATATCGGCATGGAAGAAACTGTCACGGAACACCTGGGTGAAGAACACCTGCACGCCACGCTCGGCCAGCAGCTTCATATTGACGCCATGCTGCTCCAGCGTGGCAACATCGGAGATGGGGATGCCGTAGATACGCTCCATGACCAGCATCGATTCGCTGCAATAATCGGAGAAGATTTCCGGCACATACAGCATGTGGCTTTGGTCAAAGTTACGACGCAGCTGAATCGCGTTGGCGGCTTCACGCAACAGATTGAGTTCATCAATCAGGGTTTTTTCGTAGTCGCGCACCACTTCCTGTGGACGTAAACGACGTCCATCCGGCAGCAAACGCGGTACCCAACGCGCCAGGCGGTAAATCAGCTTCATATCCGCTTTGATCACCGGCAGGATATCCGGGCGGATCACTTTGATCACCACTTCGCGGCCATTCTCTTTCAGGGTCGCGGTATGGACCTGGGCAATGGACGCTGAGGCCAGTGGCGTGATCTCGAAATCGTCAAACCAGGTTTCTACCGGCCCGCCGATCGCTTTCTCGATTTGCGCCTTAGCTTTGACACCATCAAATGGCGCGACGCGGTCCTGCAGGATAGCCAGCTCATCAGCGATCGCCGGGGGAAACAGATCACGGCGTGTCGAGAGCATCTGACCGAACTTAATCCACACCGGCCCCAGTTGCTCCATCGCCAGACGTATCCGCACGCCCATCGATTCGTTTTTGTGTTTGTTGGGGATCCAGAAAATGCAGCGCCGCCATAAACGCAGGGGCAGCGTGATACGCATGTGGGGAATCAGTTCATCAAGGCCGTAGCTGAGAAAGACCTTAACGATAAAATATAAGCGCCGAATTTCTCCCAGCGTCATTTCGCCTCCAGCTGTGCTAAACGCGCCTCTAGCGCATTAAGCGAACGTTCCATCGCTTCCACTTCCTCGCAAAACCAGGCGAGTTCCAGCGCACCCGGCGCGAGTCGCCACTCTTCGGTGAGGGTCTGACCCAGGTAATCCTGGCGACGCGTCACCTCGTGCTGCACAAACTTCAGCGCACGCTGCGCAGCCTGGCTGATGCCCTGCGCGGCGATATCACCGATCCACGGCGCGAGATATTCCGCCGGATCCAGCTCTGCCAGATCCATCAACGCCGAGAACTGCTGCACCACCTGCAAATCCCCTTCCACTTCCAGCTCGCCGCTGCGAATCAGGCTGGTGAGCTGCTGGCGGTCACGCAATTTCGGCAGCGTGCTAAGACGCAGGCTGACAGTACAATCGCTGCTGTCCTGCCAGTCGCCAAGGACATCCAGCTGATTTTCACTGAACACCAGCACCAGCGGGAATGAAAGTTCCTGCAACCGTAACATCAGCACTTTGCCCGCCAGACGCTGGCGTGCTGCTTTCAGGCTGCGATCGCGATACAAAACACGATTGAGGGCGGTCTCAAGACCGCCGGTAATCAAAGGAGTGAAAGTCATGGCCATGATTTGTCAGAACTTAAAGCCGCGATGCAACGCGACGATGCCGCCAGTCATGTTGAAGTAGGTGGTATTCTCAAAACCCGCATCATTCATCATCGCCTTCAGGGTTTCCTGATCGGGATGCATACGGATTGATTCCGCCAGATAGCGATAGCTTTCGGCATCCTGCGCCACCAACTGACCAATACGCGGCAGAATGTGGAACGAGTAAGCATCGTAGGCTTTGCTCAGCGGTTCGATCAGCGGTTTAGAGAATTCCAGCACCAGCAGGCGTCCACCCGGCTTCAGCACACGGAACATGGAAGCCAGCGCTTTCTCTTTTTCCGTCACGTTACGCAGACCGAAAGAGATGGTGATGCAATCGAAATAGTTATCCGGGAAAGGCAGTGCTTCGGCGTTGGCCTGCACGTAGCTGACGTTGCCAGAAATCCCGAGATTACGCAGTTTTTCACGGCCCATCTTCAGCATTGAGCTGTTGATATCAGCCAGCACCACCTGGCCGGTTTCGCCCACCAGACGCGAGAATTTCGCCGTCAGGTCGCCGGTACCACCGGCCAAATCCAGTACGCGCTGACCACGGCGCACGCCGCTACTGTCGATGGTGAAACGCTTCCAGACACGATGGATGCCGAAAGACATCAGATCGTTCATCAGGTCATATTTTGCCGCTACGGAGTGAAACACGTCGGCGACTTTATCTGCCTTTTCGCTTTTCGCGACGGTCTGAAAGCCAAAGTGGGTAGTTTCCTGCTGTGATTCATCTGCCATGGGTTTTACCTGTTCCACAAACAATTCTCCCCGAAGTGTATCAGAGTTGCGCTGGCCGGGCACGCGACCGGCGTGCTATTCGTTGATGCGGCGCAGGGAAGCGGCGGCAGAATCTTCTGTTTTTTCATCAGGCTCGTCGTCATCGGCCCAATCTTCTTCCGTCTCTGACGGTTGTGCCTGCGCCACCAACTGTGGATTGATGGATCGTTTGATCTCTACCCCCAGCGAGCGGAACGCTTCACTTTGCGCGATAAGATTGCCGCGCCCTTCCGCCAGTTTTTTCATCGCCAGCTGGTAACTTTGCTGCGCCTTATCCAGGTTGTGGCCAATGCCGCTCATGTCGTCGACAAACAGCCGCATCTTGTCATACAGCCGTGCAGCGCGATCGGCAATGCGTTGTGCATTGCGGCTCTGATGTTCATAACGCCACAGATTGTTGATGGTTCGCAGCGCCACCAGCAGCGTGGTGGGGCTGACCAGCATGATATTTTGCTGCAACGCCTCGCTGATCAGCTCCGGCTGCCGATCTATCGCCAGCAGGAACGCGGGTTCAACCGGGATAAACATCAACACATAATCCAGGGAGCGTAAACCGGGCAATTGTTGATAATCTTTTCGCCCCAGCAAGCGAATATGGCCGCGCACCGCATTGACGTGATCCTGAATCGCCTGCTCGCGCGTGGCCTCATCTTCGGCGTTAAAATAGCGTTCGTAGGCGATCAGCGTCATTTTGGCGTCAATCACCACATCCTTGCCCTGCGGCAGACGCACGATCACATCCGGTTGCATCCTGCCCTGCGATTCCAGCTGAATATTGACCTGGGTTTCATACTCATGGCCCTCACGCAAGCCGGATGCCTCCAGCACCCGGCTGAGCACCACTTCGCCCCAGTTGCCCTGGATTTTGTTGTCGCCTTTCAGGGCTTTGGTGAGGTTAATCGCTTCCTGTGCCATCTGCGCATTCAGCTGTTGCAGCTGACGGATTTCATGGGCCAGCGTATGGCGCTCACGCGCTTCCTGACCAAAACTGTCATTCACCTGACGGCGAAAACCATCGAGCTGCTCGCGTAGCGGGCTAATCAGGTTATTCAGGCTCTGGCGGTTTTGTTCATCAACGCGACGACCGCTGTTTTCGAAGATTCGGTTGGCAAGATTTTCGAACTGCGCGCTCAGACGCTGTTCGCTGTTGGTGAGTAAACGCTGCTTCTCCTCGGCGGCGAAACGCGTCTCTTCCAGGCGGATGGTGACTTCCCGTAACTCGGCTTCCTGCGCACTGTTCACTTCCAGCTGAGTACGCAGTTCACGGCTCAGTTGTTCGCTTTCGCCGCGCCAGTAGTCAAGTTGTTGCAGGCGCTCCTGCGCACCGCTCAGCGCGCCATGCAGCTGGCGCAGCTCCTGTTCGCGCTGCTGTATCTGCTGTTGTGCCAGCTCCAGTTGCTGCTGCTGGCGCTGCTGTGCATCTTCCAGCAAGCGACGTTCGGTTAAAAAGCTGGCGTGCTGATGACCGGCGCGCAGCTGCGCCACAATCCATCCCAGACCGAAACCGGCCAGCGCCAGTACGCCGCTGATAATGATAAGTTGCTGATCCATAATTCCCCCGTGGATCGTCTCGCTGAGGGAAAAGGTAGAGGCGCACTGTATAAATGTCCAGACAATTTTGCCGATTGGCAGGCTTATAACGCCTGCACTGTAAGTTCACCCGCTTTCCATGCATCAATCAGGAAGAAAGGCATCGGCAATGCCCATTCACCGCCACGCACTTTCGCCGGATAACGCCAGCTTTGCCCGCCATACGTTAGTTCAACCTGCTGCATTGCCGCGTCAGCATGGCTGGCTTTACCTGCCATGCTGGAGAATCCTGCGTTGCTGCCGACATGGAAGCGGTCAGTCTGCCAGCGAATGGGGGCATGAGCGGGCCACGGCTGGGCCTGATGGAAACGAAAGATATCGTCGTGACTCAGCAGGCTGTCACGCACCGTTGGCCACAACGCCAGCTTGAGGAAATATTGGTCGGTAAAACGTTCACTGCCCTGATAGCGGGTAATGAAGTCCCGCATCTGCTGTTCGATATGGCGGAATACGCCATTACAGCCTCCCCACATGCCCGCCAGCAGCAGCTCGGTGTGGGTAAAGTAATCACGCATATGGTGAAACCAATACGGTGATTGCAACCAGGCTTCCACCGCCGCCACTTCACGCTCGGAAAGCAGCGAGTCCGCGTCCCGCACGATAAAACGTTTCACGCTGGCATCATCCATCACCAGGAAACGCCACAGGGTGGGAAACAGCGTTTTTTCCTGCGACATATCCACCAGTTGCACGTTGGGCTGTGCGAGACGTTGCCAGACATGTTGCGGCACGCTGTCATCCAGCCAGATGCGGCAGGTCCATGCCGGGTAAAGCTCGCGTGCCACTTCGACATTTTTTATCAGCGTTTCGCAATAGCGTGGCTGGTCGCCATACAGGCTGAAGGCAATGATATTTTCCTGCGGACGAGACGCAACAAAGGCCGGTGGTACTTCTGTTGGCAGCGGGTGCTTTTGCCCTGTACTGAATTTCCGGTCGGATTGCTGCAACGATTCCAGCCCGTAACGTGCCACCTCGTCGGGTTTGTTGAGCCAGCCACACACTTCAGTGAGGCCATCAAGCCAGGTTTCCGCTGCCTGCGCCCGCTTATCCGCCGTCGCCTGATAGATTTTCTGGTAGGTTTTCCAGGACTTCTGGTATTCGCCAACACGCATCAGTGTCAGTGCATAATCGCTTAACACCTGCATGTTTTGCGGCATGACGCGCAACACTTCTTCACAGCACTGGCGCGCGACAGGGAAATCCGCCGCCGCCATCGCCTGACGGAAACGCGTGGCCGCATCTTCGACACGTGACCGGGGGCTGACCATAAAGGCAGGACGTTGAACAGGAACCGTTTTGCGCATAGAAAACTCTCAGTTATCCGCTGAATTTACGCGCATCCGTTTCAGGTAACCGACGAAATCTGAAAATCGCCGGTTACCGGGCGCGCTAGATTAACCGACGCGCCGCTTCGACTACAATTTTCACCGCGTCGCTTTCAGTCTGTTTCATGGTCGCCGCGTCCGGGATCTCCTTCTGCGTGCGATTCACGATGACGCCCGCCACCATCCCGGCTCGCAGCCCCTGGCTGGCGCACATGGTTAACAGTGTAGCGGATTCCATCTCATAGTTGAGGACACCCATTTGCTGCCACTCTTTCATCGAGCCCTGGAAACGGCTGACTACGCGTCCTGAGAAGGTGTCGTAACGTTCCTGGCCGGGATAGAAGGTGTCAGAGGAGGCGGTGATACCAATATGGGTTTTCGCGCCACAGGCTTCTGCCGCTGCCACCAGCGCCGTGGTGCAGGTGAAGTCCGCTACCGCCGGGAATTCCATCGGTGCGAAGTGCAGGCTGGCTCCGTCCAGACGGACCGAAGCGGTGGTAACCAGCACATCACCGACATTGATGTTGGGCTGGATGGCACCGGTGGTGCCAACGCGCAGGAAGGTACGCACGCCGAGCTGGGCCAGTTCTTCCACCGCGATGGAGGTTGAGGGGCCGCCGATGCCGGTGGAGCACACCACCACCGGTTTACCGTCCACCTCGGCCAGATACGTGGTGAATTCACGATGCGATGCCAGGTGCTGCGGGTTGTCCATCAGTGCAGCGATTTTCTTTACACGCTCAGGATCGCCGGGAACGATGGCCAGCGTGGCTCCTTTCAGGTCGGCTTTGGTGATGCCAAGGTGGAAAACGTCAGACTGGGCCATAACAGACTCCTGGTAGATAAGGGATATGCGCGCCACTTTACGTCAGCAGGCGGGAGAAATATGTGACTAATTTCACTATCGATAATGAAAGTTACATTATAAGAAAAACATAACGTGACCAGAATCACACATTGATCGTCTGCCATTCTGAATTGCTACAAGCTGTGCTGTGTAAGTTTAAACGGCAATGTTAATAGAAGAGGAAGAACTGATGCGTAACCCCTCTGCTCCCTACACCCGCCCGGCCACACCAGCCAGGCTATAGTTACGTGATTGCGCGATTGTTAGCACGGAGAGAACAATGAAAACCGAAGACAATATGGCACAAAAATCGGCAACTGGCGGCTTTGCCCCCGCCGTACAACCGACCGCGAGCACCACCATTATTACCCACAGCGAGGCGATTCATGCCGGGGAAACCTCGGTTCCCAGCCAGGGTGAAAATCTGCCCGCTTATTATGCCCGGCCCAAAGAGTATGAAGGTTCACTGCCGGTGGTGCTGGTAGTGCAGGAGATTTTTGGTGTACATGAGCACATTCGTGATGTCTGTCGTCGGCTGGCGCTGGAGGGTTATCTGGCGGTGGCACCGGAGCTGTACTTCCGTGAAGGCGATCCCAGCGAATACACCGATATTCCCACCCTGTTTAAGGAGCTGGTGAGTAAGGTGCCGGATTCACAGGTGCTGTCGGATCTCGACCACGTTGCCAACTGGGCAGCGCGCAACGGCGGTGATATCCGCCGTATGGGCATCACCGGTTTTTGCTGGGGCGGGCGCATTAGCTGGCTGTTCGCGGCACACAATCCGCAGGTACGCGCCGCGGTTGCCTGGTATGGTCGTCTGATTGGCGATAAAACGCTGAAGCAGCAGAAGCATCCCATTGATATCGCCGTTGATTTGAATGCACCGGTGCTCGGTCTGTACGGCGGCCAGGATGAAGGGATTCCGCTGGAGAGCGTAGAGCAGATGCGCCAGGCGCTGCGTGCTGCCAATGCCAAAGCGGAGATCGTGGTGTACCCGGATGCGGGCCATGCTTTCCACGCTGATTATCGTCCGAGTTATCACGCGGAATCGGCGCAGGATGGTTGGGCGCGGATGCTGGCCTGGTTTAAGCAGTATGGTGTCGCCGCTGACGCCTGATAAAAAAGGGGCGCTTGCGCGCCCCAACGTATCAACAACACAACATTTTATACAACGATTACGCGGTTTCCCCGCGCAGGTGTTTCGCCGCTTCAACCATATTGGCCAGTGCCTGACGGGTTTCCGTCCAGCCACGGGTTTTCAGACCGCAGTCCGGGTTCACCCACAGACGTTCTTCCGGGATACTCAGCGCCGCTTTGCGCAGCAAATCTTCCATCCACGCAACGCTCGGTACGTTCGGTGAGTGAATGTCATACACGCCAGGACCGATCTCGTTCGGGTATGAGAATTCTTTAAACGCATCCAGCAGGTCCATGTCGGAACGTGAGGTTTCGATGGTGATCACATCCGCATCCAGCGCGGCGATGGAGTCCATAATGTCGTTGAACTCGCAGTAACACATGTGGGTGTGGATTTGGGTGTCATCCTGCGCCACCGCCGCGTTGAGGCGGAAAGCATCGACGGCCCAGGTGAGGTACGCTGCCCAGTCAGACTGATGCAGCGGCAGCCCTTCACGCAAAGCCGGTTCGTCAATCTGGATGATGCCGATACCGGCTTTTTCCAGGTCTGCCACTTCGTCACGCAGCGCCAGCGCAATCTGTTTAGCGATGGTTTCGCGGGTCACGTCTTCACGCGGGAACGACCAGCACAGGATGGTGACCGGACCGGTGAGCATGCCTTTAACCGGTTTGTCGGTCAGCGACTGAGCATACTTCGCCCACTCGACGGTGATGGCTGCCGGGCGGCTGACGTCTCCGATAATCACCGGCGGTTTGACACAGCGTGAACCGTAGCTTTGTACCCAGCCGTTCTGTGTGAACACGAAACCGTCGAGGTTTTCGCCGAAGTATTCAACCATGTCGTTACGCTCAGCTTCCCCGTGCACCAGCACATCAAGCCCCAAACGTTCCTGCTCCACAATCGCCTGTTTAATATGTTCAGCGATGCCGGTGCGATAGTGACCGCCGTCAATGTGGCCTTTTTTGAAGTCGAGGCGCAGGCCACGGATTTCAGTGGTCTGCGGGAATGAACCGATGGTAGTGGTCGGCCATGCAGGCAGGTTGAAACGGTTACGCTGTGCTTTGGCACGTTCGGTGTAGCTGCTATGACGCTCGGTATCTTTGGCCTGAATTTTTGCCAGGCGCGCCGCCACCGCGGCGTTGTGTACCCGGCTGGAGTGGGCACGGGCACGGATGGGTGCACTCCAGGCTTCGAGGGATTTTGCATCGTTGTTGTTCAGCGCATTGCTCAGCAGGGACAGCTCAGCACATTTTTGCAGGGCAAAAGCAAACCAGCTTTTCACTTCGTCATCGAGGCGGGTTTCCACGCTCAGGTCGATCGGGCTGTGCAGCAGGGAGCAGGAAGAGCCGATCCACAGCTGCTGGCGTTGCCCCACCAGCGGTTGCAGACGTTCGAACCAGCTGCTGAGGTCAGCACGCCAGACGTTGCGACCGTTGATCACCCCCACAGACAGCAGCCATTCTGCCGGCAGTTGCTGGTTGATGTGCTGGATATCATCTTTGCCGTGTACCAGGTCAACGTGCAGACCCTGCACCGGCAGTGCTTTGATCACATCCAGGTTCTGGCCGATGCTGTCGAAGTAGGTGGTCAGCAGCAGTTTGGTTTTGCCCTGTAACGCGTCGTAAGCCGGTTTGAACGCGGCGCGCCATTGCTGTGGCAGTTCCAGCGCCAGTGCTGGCTCATCAATCTGCACCCATTCGATGCCGCGTTTTTTCAGTTCAGCCAGCACCTGCTGGTAAACCGGCAGAATATCTTTCAGCAGGGAGAGACGATCAAACTGTTCGCCTTTCACTTTGCCCAGCCACAGGTAAGTTACCGGGCCGAGTAGCACAGGTTTAACCTGATGGCCGAGGGCCAGCGCTTCGTCCACTTCGTCCAGCAGCTGGGTCCAGGTTAGTTTGAACTGCTGCCCCTGGGTGAATTCGGGCACCATGTAGTGATAGTTGGTGTTGAACCATTTGGTCATTTCAGCAGCGGCGGCGGGTGTGCCGGTCGGTGCACGGCCACGACCCAGGCGGAACAGGGTATCGAGGTCAACGGAGCCGTCTGTGTTCTGGTGGCGTGCCGGAACATTGCCCAGCAGCAGGCTGGTGGTGAGTACGTGATCGTACCAGGCGAAGTCCCCCACCGGCAGCAGGTCCACGCCCGCCTCTTTCTGTTGTTGCCAGTGACGTGCACGCAATTCACGTCCCACGGCCAGCAGTTCTTCCTGAGAGCTGTTACCTGCCCAATAACTTTCCTGGGCTTTTTTCAATTCACGACGCAGACCGACGCGAGGAAAACCGAGTGTGTGGTTCAGAATGGTCATTTGATGTTCTCCAGGTATTCTTTATTGAGCAGCTTAGGTTACAATCAGATGTTTAGCCGTCCAGATGTTTACACCGCTATATTCTGCGGGTACTGTATGTTGCTCAAGCGCAAATTGTTCAATCTCGATGTGAAGGATTCTCATGATCGAACTCAAACACCTGCGGACGCTGCAGGCGTTACGGAATACCGGCTCTCTGGCCGCCGCCGCCGCCCAGCTTCACCAAACGCAATCGGCGTTATCTCATCAGTTCAGCGACCTGGAGCAACGGCTGGGCTTTCGCCTGTTTGTGCGTAAGAGCCAGCCGCTACGTTTTACGCCACAGGGGGAGATCCTGTTGCAGCTGGCAGAGCAGATCCTGCCGCAGATTCAGCAGGCGTTGCAGGCTTGCCATGAGCCGCATCAGACGACGTTGCGCATCGCCATTGAGTGTCACAGCTGTATTCAGTGGCTGACGCCAGCGCTGAATAACTTCCGTCAGAGCTGGCCGCAGGTGGTGATGGATTTTAAATCCGGCGTGACGTTCGACCCGCAACCCGCGTTGCAGCAGGGTGAGCTGGATGTGGTGCTGACCTCCGATATTTTGCCGCGTAGCGGGCTGTTCTATTCCCCGATGTTTGATTACGAAGTGCGCCTGGTGCTGGCACCGGATCATCCACTGGCACAAGGCGAACATATTTCGCCGGAAGATTTGGCTGATGAAGTCCTGCTGATTTATCCGGTGCAGCGTCAGCGGCTGGATATCTGGCGGCATTTTTTGCAGCCGGCGGGGGTAAGCCCGGCGCTGAAGAGTGTCGATAATACGTTGCTGATGATCCAGATGGTGTCGGCCCGTATGGGGATTGCGGCGCTGCCCCACTGGGTAGTGGAGAGTTTTGAACATCAGGGATTGGTGGTGACCAAAACACTGGGTGAGGGGTTGTGGAGCCGTTTGTACGCGGCAATGCGTGACGGTGAACAACGTCAGCCGGTACTGGAAGCATTCACACGTTTTGCCCGTCAGCATGCCTGTGAGCATCTGCCCTTTGTGCGTGATGCATCGCGTCCCGGTTCGTTACAACCCCTGTCTTCCTGAATCGGCCTACTCTATAATGCGCCGCCTCAACCCGTGACCAGGAGATTTTCACCATGACGAATAACGATGTGCTGCGCAGCGTGCGCTATATGCTGGATTTAAGCGACAGCAAAGTGGTGGAGATTTTCGCCCTGGCGGGCAGCGATGTGCCGCTGGAAGAGGTGCAGGCGTGGTTAAAGAAAGACGATGACGCCGCATTCCTTAAGCTGCCGGACGTGCTGATGGGCTATTTCCTCAACGGTTTGATTTTCCATCGCCGTGGTAAAAGCGAAGATGCGCCTGCGCCGTCGATTGAGCGCCGCATGAACAACAATATTTTCCTGAAGAAGTTACGTATCGCGTTTGCCCTGAAAACCACGGACATTCCCGAGATCTTGCTGAAGGCAAACTTTAAGGTTTCTCAGGCGGAGATCGGCGCAATTTTCCGTAATCCGGATCATAAGAATTACCGCGAATGCGGTGACCAGATTCTGCGTAACTTCCTGAAGGGGCTGACGCTGGTGCAGCGCCCAGCCCCTGCCAAAAAGGCTTAATGGCTGGTCGCTGTTTTTCCCAGCACCCAGCGTTTATGCACGTAGAGTGAAGCGAAGATCACAATGGCCCCGGCGATAAAGCTCGGCCAGTGTGGTTTTTCCTGCCAGATCGCCAGATTCACCAGCAATCCTGCCGGTACATGCATATTGTTCATGATACCCAGTGTACCGGCATCCACCTGAGTCGCGCCGTAGTTCCACATAAAGTAGCCCAACCCGGACGCTGCCACGCCCAGCCACACCAGAATGCCCCATTGCAGCGAGGTGGTCGGCAGTTTGTTGGGATTACCCCACAGGCACCAGGCAATCACCGCAATGATCACCGCGCCAAGGTAGAACCAGGAAAACGCGGTGTGCTGCGGCATCGGACGCGTCTCCTGCAAACGTTTGTAACCCACCATGCCGATGGCAAAACAGATATTCGCCGCCTGCACCAGTAACAGACCAAACCAGAAGTGGTCGCTGACTTTGTCATAACGAATAATCGCTGCACCGATCACCGCCAGCAAGGCACTGAAGGCGTAGCCGATACGCAACGGGCGGCGGCTGAGCAGATCGTAGATCAGGGTGACATACAGCGGCGTCATGACGGTAAATAACAGGAATTCCGTCACGCTGAGATAGAGGTAGGCTTCGAAGCTGAGCAGGTACATGATGCCGAGTTGCAGCATCCCCACCAGCATATACAGCAGAAGGGTGGAAGCGCGATAGCCACGCCAGCGCAGGAAGGGCAGAAAAACAATGGCTGCCAGCGCCAGGCGCATCAGCACGGAGAACCAGGAATCCACCTGACCCGCCAGATATTCCCCGATAAAACTAAAGGAAAAAGCCCACAGAATGGTGGTAACGATCAATAACGGCACAGTAACGACCCCAAAATGAACAGTGCCGCTAGTGTAAACAAACTGTCGCTGTCTCGTTGAATTATCTGGTTGACAAGAGAACAAAATACGAACACCCGTAGCGGCGCGATTTATCGCGCTGGTTTTAAAGACGCGCGATAAATCGCGCCGCTACGGTTCGCCGATCATCTTAGGCCAGGAACAGCTTACGCAGCGTATGCGGCACTGCGTCTTCGGCGTTGCTACCAATCACTTCCAGAGCAGGCAGCGTATCTTTCAGGCGCTGGTGCGCATTGCGCATAATGCAGCCCTTACCTGCCATGCTGAGCATCTCCACATCGTTCATACCATCACCAAAGGCGATGCATTCTTTCAGTGAATAGCCGAGCTGCTTCGCCACCGCTTCCAGTGCGTGCCCCTTGGAGACACCGCCCGCCATCACTTCCAGACAAGTCGGCAGTGAGAAGCTGACGTTAACCCGATCGCCCCAGCGCGCTTCAATCGCCTGTTCCAGCGGAATCAGATGTTCCGGTTCGTCGCAGGTAAAGAATACTTTGCTGATGCCATCCGTCGGCAACATGCCGGGCTGATACACCTGGTAGTTAAACACCGACTCGCGGAAATAATCCTGCTCGGCCGGGCGATGGCGACTGATAAACCATTCGTCATCGCGGTAAACGTGGGTCAGAACCTGTTCATCGTGGTATTTCAGGCCATACAAATCCTGCGCGATATCGGCAGCCAGATTGTGGCTGAAAATCAGTTCGCCATCGGCGTTATGCACACGCGCACCGTTGGAGGTGATCATATAAGCCGGGATGCCGAGACTGTCGCGCATTTGTCCCACATCGATATAGTGACGACCGGTGGCAAAGACGAAATGAACATCGCGCGCCACCAGCTCCTGCAACGTGCTGCGGGCAAAAGGTGTCAGGCGATGGTCCGGAGAAAGCAGCGTGCCATCCAGGTCGGATGCGACGATGTGGTACATGTAAACCTCGGTTTTGGGTATCAATAATCAATTAAACGTGGCGTGCAAAGAAATCGACCACTGCGTTCAGTGCCCTGGCGCGCATCGCGTCTGTTTCAAACAAGATCTCATGTCGCGCACCCTCAATCACATAGGGCGTGACGCCTTCGCAGGGGTGACCTGCCGCCGCCATCGCCTCACAAAACAGATCCTGCGAGCGGTTGTCCACCACCCGATCTTCGCTGGCCTGCATCAGCAGCATCGGTGTGGTGATGTTATTCACCTGGCTGATGATGTCGCGTCCGGCCTGAACTCCTTCCCTCACCCAATGGTAGGTTGGGCCACCGACGCGAATCGCCGGGTCATCGGCATAAAAACGTAAATTGCGGCGATAGCGTTCCCGGCTGTGCGTCAGTTGGTTGATACCGAACGGATGCGCGCGCCAGCGCCCGGTACCCAGTGCATAACCGTCACGCAGTGCGGGCATTTTCTCTGCCCAGTCGAGGATACGGTGCGCCAGGAACGGTGGCAGCGGCAAGGTGATGCCGAACATCGGTGCAGACAGCGATACCGCATGAAACGCCCGCGGCTGCCGCGCCAGAAATAGCGCCAGAATCGCCCCGCCCATCGAGTGCGCCAGCGCATAACGCTGCCGATAGTGACCACCGACGATCTCTTTCAGGTACAGCGTTTCCAAATCATCGACATAATCAGTGAACTCCACCACATGACCGCGATGGGAGTCCTCCAGCAGGCGGTCGGAACGTCCCTGGCCACGATGGTCGATAATCACCACATCAAAGCCACAGTGGAACAGATCGTAGGCCAGTTCCGGGTACTTGATATAGCTTTCGATGCGCCCGGGAACGATCAGAATGACACGGTGATGTTGCGGAGAAGTGAAGCGAACATAGCGAATGGTGAGATTGCCCACGCCAGTAAATTCGCACTCTTCGCGGCGGTGCCAGAAGTCGAGCAGCGGACCGGTAGCAAAGGAGGCAAACGCCTTTTCACGCCTGAGCCAACTCTGTTTTATCTGCTGCATCCGCCCCCCTGAAAAAAACGTCAACGCCGCACATCCACTCCATAGCGTGCCGCGATTTTCTGGCGTATTGTGTCACACTTCGCTAACTTCAGGGAATGTCACACATGACCATTGAATGGTGGTTAACCTACCTGTTAACCACAACCATCCTGAGCCTGTCACCCGGCTCAGGCGCAATTAATACCATGAGTACCGGTATCAGCCACGGCTATCGCGGCGCAGTGGCGTCGATCTCCGGCCTGCAAATTGGTCTTTCCGTGCATATCGTGCTGGTGGGCGTAGGTCTCGGCGCGCTGTTTTCTCAGTCAGTGCTGGCGTTCGAAATTCTGAAATGGGCAGGAGCCGCCTATCTGGTGTGGCTTGGCATTCAGCAGTGGCGTTCGGGTGGCGCGCTGGATCTCAATGCTGTCGCCAAAGCGATGCCGCGTCGCCGTTTGTTTAAGCGCGCGATACTGGTAAACCTCACCAATCCCAAAAGCATCGTGTTCCTCGCTGCGCTGTTCCCGCAATTTATTCAGCCGCACCAGCCACAGTTGATGCAATATCTGGTGCTCGGCGTCACCACCGTCGTCGTCGATATTATCGTGATGATTGGTTACGCCACGCTGGCGACCCGCATCGCTGGCTGGATTAAAGGCCCGAAACAGATGAAGGTGATGAACCGCACCTTCGGTGGGTTGTTTATGGCAGTAGGCGCGCTGTTAGCCAGCGCACGCAGAATCGCGTAAACACGCCTGGTGCGCATCAATGCGCACCCTACATTGTAGGGTCGCCATTAATGGCGACCTGAATGGTTAACGCGAAATAATCAGGTGGATACCAAACCCGGCAAACAGCACGCCCGCCATCCCATCGACCCACTTCGCCAGACGCTGATATTTATCACGCATCCACGGCAGTGCAAAAATTGCGGCCACCACGGTAAACCAGGCAAAGGTTTCACCGACAATCAGCAGGAACAGGCCCCAGCGCTCAATCGCACCGATGTCGTTGCCCACAAACAGTGAGAACACGCTGCCGAAGTAGATGATCGCTTTCGGGTTGGAGAGGTTGGTCAGGAATCCCTTCAGGAAGCTCATGCCACGTTTGGGCAGCTCCACCACCGGTGCCTCCACCTGGGGTTGCTTATGACGCTGGCGCGCCGAGCGCATCAGTTGCCAGCCCATCCACAACAGATAGAGACCACCACCAACCATGATGATCTGATGCAGCCACGCCATTTTTTCCAGGATCAGATGCAGCCCCATCAGCGCCACACCGGCCCAAATCACGATGCCCAGCGTGATGCCCAACACCCCCATCATCGCTTCTTTGCGCGAACGGCTGGCCGCCGTCTGTGAAACAAAAAAGAAATCCGGGCCTGGGCTCATCAGCGCCACCAGATGCACCAGCGCGACGGTAGCGAATAACATCAACATGGTTTTTTCCTTTACTCTTCATCAAGATGTTCTTTGATCATCACCAGGAACGGCTTACCAAAGCGCTCCAGCTTGCGATGACCGACACCGTTCACGCTCAGCATTTCTGATGCGCTCACCGGCATTTGTTCTGCCATTTCAATCAACGTGGCATCGTTAAACACCACGTAAGGCGGGATATTCTCTTCGTCGGCTATCGCTTTACGCAACTTGCGCAGCTTAGCAAACAGCTTGCGATCGTAATTGCCGCCGTACACCTTCGGTGAGCTGCTGCGCGTTTTCACCGTCACCGTACGCGGCACCGCCAGCATCAGCGGTACTTCGGCACGTAATACCGGACGCGCCGCTTCGGTGAGCTGTAAAGCGGAGTGCATGGCGATATTTTGCGTGACCATGCCGAGGTGAATCAGCTGACGCAGCACACTGACCCAATGTTCCGTGCTTTGATCGCGACCAATGCCATACACCGGCAGTTTATCGTGACCATTGTCGCGAATACGCTGGTTACTGGCACCGCGCAAAACTTCGACAATATAGCCCATACCAAAGCGTTGCCCTGTACGATAAATGCCGGAAAGCGCTTTCTGTGCTTCCACCAGGCCATCGTAGCGTCGCGGTGGATCGAGGCAGATATCGCAGTTGTCGCACTGCTGCTGGCGTCCCTCGCCAAAGTAGTTGAGCAGCACCAGACGGCGGCAGGTTTGCGCTTCGGCAAACGCGCCCATGGCATTAAGTTTATGACGCTCAATATCCTGCAACGGACCCGGCGCTTTCTCTTCCAGGCATTTACGCAGCCATGCCATATCCGCCGGATCGTACAGCATCATCGCTTCTGCCGGCAGGCCATCACGCCCGGCTCGACCGGTTTCCTGATAGTAGGATTCGATATTACGCGGGATATCAAAGTGCACCACAAAACGCACGTTGGGTTTGTTGATCCCCATCCCAAACGCCACGGTAGCCACGACAATTTGCAGATCATCGCGCTGAAACGCTTCCTGCACGCGCGCGCGCTGGGCGCTGTCGATACCGGCATGGTAAGCCCCCACGCTCAGACCACGACTTTGCAGACGTGCCGCCGTGTCTTCCACTTTGGCGCGGCTGTTGCAGTAGATAATGCCGCTTTTACCCCGCTGATCCTGCACGTAACGCAGCAGCTGCTCGGTGGGCTTAAATTTCTCCACCAGCGTGTAGCGGATGTTGGGGCGATCGAAGCTGCTGATTTGAATCAGCGGATCGTCCATCTGCAACAGATGCGCGATGTCATTACGCGTGGTTTCATCTGCAGTGGCCGTCAGGGCCATCACTGGCAGGTCCGGGAAGCGCTGGCGTAACTGGCCCAGCGCACCATATTCCGGACGGAAATCGTGGCCCCATTGCGAGATGCAGTGCGCTTCATCCACCGCCAGCATCACCGGGTTCCAGTGCTGCAGGCTGTCGAGGAAGTTATCCATCATCAGGCGTTCAGGCGCGATATAGAGCAGCTTCAGACGGCCGGTGCGACAATCGGCAAACACCTGCAGCTGTTGCTCACGCGTCTGCGTCGAGTTGAGACAGGCTGCCGCCACGCCGTTTGCCAGCAGTTGATCCACCTGATCTTTCATCAGCGAGATCAGCGGCGATACCACCAGGGTTAACCCCTCGCGCACCAGTGCCGGGATTTGATAACACAGCGATTTGCCACCACCGGTGGGCATAACCACCAGGCAATCGCGCCCTGCCAGCGCCGTTTCGATAATGGTTTGCTGACCGGGACGAAATTGCTGGTAGCCGAAGGTATCCTGTAATACCTGCTGCGCCAGCGTTTCCTGATTGAGCACTGCCGATGTTGCCACGGTAATCCTGTTTTTTTGCTTATCAGAACAGATCGTTGAGCGTCACGCCGACACCCACGCGCGTCTGGCGGTGGTTGTAGTCAATGAGCGATTCACCATAGCCGCTAAACAGCTGGGTGTAAAAACGCACATGCTCGCTGATCGGGTAGCTCCAGGCGAAGGTTGCGCCGCCGTAGCCACTGTTCCAGTTGTAATTGCCTTCCACGCTAAAGATGCTGTCGCCCAGCATATAGCCGAACTTCGCGCGGTAGTAGCCCATATATTTGGTGATGTCCGGGTTGTCGTCATTGCTGGCGCTTTCCGGGATACGATACCAGGGTTTGATCTCAGCGAGGAAATTGCCATTCTCCGCCATCAGGCGTGCATACACACGGTTCCAGCTGCGTGAGGTCGGATCGCTGCGACCATTCGACTGATGGTTCAGACCCATCTCCACATCACGCAATGTCCAGCCACCCAGGGTGTAATCCGTGGCCCAGCCGAGGAAAATCTGCGGCTCATAGTTGGTTTCACGGAACGGTGATGACGCACCACGGTTGGATAGCTGCCACCAGGAACGTTGCGTATAGGAGGCCGCCAGTACCGAATTGTCGCCCAGAATACCGCGCCACAACGGAAAGGCCAGACTGAGCTGGAATTTTACTTCATCTTTTTTCGCTTTGTCTGCCCAGTTGTATGAAGAGATGGCCTCTTTATTCATGTCGCTGGTGTAGGTATAGAGCAGATAGTTGTTTTCGTAAGGATAAAGCACGAATGGGTTATCGTGTTTCTCCAGCAGGTTGGCAATAATACTGCCCTTTACCGCTGGTGCGTCGTGAACCTCTTTAACCGTGGCTTCATCAGCCTGCGCCAAAGCAGGAAGTAACAGGGCCGAAGCCAGCAAGGCGCGATGCTTACGCATAAAATTCTCCAGTGGGCTCTGCATAGCAAAATCGTTAAGTAACGGTTTAAAAAAGCAGGTCATTCTACACACAAACTGACGCGCTGATGAGTGACGATTTCTGAAACTGGAAAGCCGCCCGAACGCGGCATAATATACACAACTCATTAACATCTATCGCCCCACGCGGGAACATTTGAAGGCCATCACCATGTCATCACCCATGCTGACACCGCAGGAAGCACGCCGTCTGATTGGCGAAATTTTTGTTTATCATATGCCGTTTAATCAGGCGCTCGGGCTGGAGCTGGATCGGCTGGAGCCTGAGTACGCTGAACTGGGTTTTGCCAATAAAACCATGCTGGTAGGCAATGCGGCACAAAGTATTTTGCACGGCGGGGTGATCGCCTCGGTGCTGGATGTGGCGGCCGGGCTGGTGTGTGTCAGCCACTCACTGACGCGTCAGGAAAGTATCAGCGAAGAGGAGCTGCGTCAGCGGCTGTCGCGGATGGGGACTATCGATATGCGCGTCGATTATCTGCGTCCGGGACGCGGCGAGCGCTTTGTCGCCACCAGCAGCCTGCTGCGCGCCGGTAACAAAGTGGCGGTGGCGCGTGTGGAACTGCATAACCAGCAGGGCGATTATATCGCCACGGCGACCGCAACTTACCTGATTGGTTAATCACCCACGACGTGCGAGAATCGCCGTTTTTCTGGAAGAAATGATGGATACGCAACAAACGCGCCAGGGCATTGGCTATGCGCTCGGAGCCTACTTTCTCTGGGGCATCGCTCCCGCCTACTTTAAGCTGGTGAAAGTGGTTCCCCCGCTGGAAATCATGACGCACCGCGTTATCTGGTCAGCGTTGTTTATGCTGTTGTTGATTACCCTGAGCCGCAACTGGAATCAGGTGTGCAGCGTGTTACGTCAGCCGAAGAAAATCCTGTTGCTGGCGCTGACTGCCGTGACCATCGGTGGCAACTGGCTGCTGTACATCTGGGCGGTAAATAATCAGCACATCCTGGAAGCCAGCCTGGGTTACTTCATTAGCCCGCTGCTTAATGTGGTGATGGGGATGCTGTTTATGCGTGAGCGCTTTCGTCGTCTGCAATGGCTGGCGGTGTTCCTCGCCACCACAGGCGTGCTGGTGCAGCTGTGGCAATTTGGCTCAGTACCGGTTATCGCGCTGGGCCTGGCGTTGAGCTTTGCCTTCTACGGCCTGATGCGTAAGAAAATTCAGGTGGATGCCCAGAGTGGCATGTTGATTGAGACGCTGTGGCTGTTCCCGCTGGCGGCAATCTATCTGTTTGGTTTTGCCGACAGTGCCACCAGCCATCTGAGCGCCAACCCGATGAGCCTCAATCTGAAGCTGGTCGCCGCGGGTATCGTCACCACCGTTCCGCTGATGCTGTTTGCCGCCGCCTGTACACGCCTGCGTTTATCAACGGTCGGCTTTTTCCAGTATATCGGCCCGACGCTGATGTTCCTGCTGGCCGTGGGATTTTATGGCGAGACCGTCACGCCCGATAAGCTGGTAACCTTTGGCTTTATCTGGCTGGCCCTCGCCATTTTTATCCTCGATGCGGTTGTCACTTCAGCTCGCACGCGCGTGCGCATAGCGTGAGATAAAACGCGCCAGTGCCGGGCCGGTGAGCAGAATGGTGAACAGGCGTAAGGTCTGTAACGCCATGACAAAAGCAATATCGACCCGGCTGCCCGCCGCAATAATCGCTACGGTATCCAGCCCGCCAGGGCTGGTTGCCAGGTAAGCCGTCATCAGATCCACATGCAGTACATGCGTCAGCATCCAGGCCAGCCCGCCGCACAGCAGCATCAGGCCAATGATCGATACCACCATTTGCGGCAGGGTGCGCAGCGCCAGCAGGAAGATAGGACGGGTAAACCGCAGCCCGACGCTCCAGCCTATCAACGCATAAGCCAGTGCCAGCAGCCATTCCGGCACCTGTAGGGTCGCCACACCCGTTCCCTGTAAAGTGGCCCCGATCAACGCCGGTAATAACAGTGCGCCAGACGGAATTCGCAGTTTTTGCCCCAGCCAGGCCCCGCCGACCATCACCACCAGCGTCAGGATAAAACTGCTTTGCAACGGCGGAAACCACACCAGTTCGGCGCTGCCGCCGCCGTTACCCAGACCGATACGCGCCACTACCGCCGCTGCCGTCGCGACAAATAGCACGCGCAGGTACTGCATAAAGGCCACCAGCCGCACGTCTGCGCCAAAATCTCCGGCCATCGCCACCATGGCCGACGCACCGCCGGGTGACGATCCCCAGGCACCGGTGGGTCCGGGCAGATTGCTGAAGCGGACCAGCAGAAAACCTGACAGCCCGCTGGCAGCCAGCGTCAGCGCCAGCACCGCTATCACCACTGGCCAGTCCTGCAACAGTGGCGGCAAAATGGCTGGCGATAACGTTTGCCCAATCATGCAACCGAGAACCGCCTGAGCCAGCACAAAAAAGCGTTTATCGATCCGCACCGCCGCACCCGACAGCCCCATCACGGTGCCGACAATCATCGGACCGAGCAGCAACGCCGCAGGCAGGTGAAACAACTGGAAGATAATTCCCAGAATCAGAGAGGCAATCAGCAGAATGGTCCACTGCTGTCGCAAAGAGAGACGCGCCATAGGGTGGAAGAGTAAATGTTAATAAAAATGAGGAAACAGATTACGCAGAAATGTGATAACGCGCCAGTTTTACGGGCCGCCGCGACGGCCCGCCAATTGTTACAACCAGTTTTTGCGTTTGAAATAGAGATAAGGCGCAAGCCCCGCGAGGATCATCAATCCAATCGCTGCCGGGTAGCCGAAGCTCCATTTCAGTTCCGGCATAAACTCGAAGTTCATCCCGTAACTGGACGCCACCAGCGTGGGCGGCAGGAACACCACCGACACCACCGAGAAGATTTTGATGATGCGGTTCTGCTCGATGTTGATAAAACCCATCGCCGCCTGCATCAGGAAGTTAACCTTCTGGAACAGCGATTCGTTGTGCGGCAGCAGAGACTCGATATCGCGCAGGATTTCGCGTGCCTGCTCCAGCTGGTTGGCAGGCAGACGGGCTTTTCGTACCAGGAAGTTAAGCGCGCGCTGGGTATCCATCAGACACAAACGCACCTTCCAGCCGATATCTTCCAGCTCCGCAAGGCGTGACAGCGCCAGGTCATACTCTTCGCCCTGCTGCCCTTCCATAATCACGCGGCTGAGTTTTTCCAGCGCGCTATAAATGTTCTCGATCTCATCCGCCAGCTGTTCGATTTTGGTCTCAAACAGGTCGAGAAACAGTTCGAAGGCGTTACCGTCGATCAGCGTCTGATTACGTGCGCGCATACGATACAGACGGAATGCCGGCAGTTCGCGCTCGCGCAGGGTATACAGGCGATCTTCACGAATGGTAAACGCCACCGTCGAGTTACCGGCATGATCTTCGGCATCTTCAAAAAAGAAGAACGAGTGGATGTGCAGACCGTCTTCATCTTCAAAAAAACGCGCCGAGGCTTCGATGTCTTCCAGTTCTGGCCGTGTCGCCAGGCTTTGACCCAGCTCGCTTTGGACCAGATCACGTTCACCTTCATCCGGTTCGATCAGGTCGACCCACACTGACGTGTTGAGTTTGTCGTTTTTGTCATCCAGTTCGAGGCGCGTCAGACGGCTGCGATCCAGTTTAAATGCGCTCAGCATAGCAATACTCCCCATTGCAGACTTTATGGGACAAGGCTGTGAACCGTCTGGCTTAGGCTAAACGGGCACGGCAAAGCCTGAACACGGAAACTTTCGCTTCATGCTGACTCATGCGACGGGAAAAAGAGGGAGGTCGCTGATAACCGCTAAGGCTACCAGCTAAGAGGTAGCCTTAGATGTTATTCCTGTGAACCAGGGGGTTGAGCCAGCATCGACTGGGCGTGTCCAAGGCGTTGTCCTCTCATGATAATAGTGCGCGCATGTTACGCTGAGACGAAAAAGTCGTCAAGGCAGCGCAACCGCGCTACACCGTTTCCAGGCGGGCATAGGCGGCCACCAGCCACTTGATGCCCTGTCCCTGAAAAGCGACCTGCAGACGGCTGTGTTCGCCGCTGCCTTCGAGGTTAATAATGGTGCCTTCGCCAAACTTGGCATGGCGTACACGCTGGCCGAGCGCGAAGCCGCTGTCGTTTTTCGCCACGGGCGTTCCCATCCGCTGATGGCTGACCGGACGACTGACGCTGGCGCGCAAACGCACCTCTTCCACGCAATCTTCCGGCAGCTCGCCAATGAAACGCGAGGGGCGGTGATACACTTCCTTACCATAAAGACGGCGGGTTTCTGCGTAGGTCAGCGTCAGTTTTTCCATCGCACGCGTGACGCCAACATAGGCCAGACGACGCTCCTCTTCGAGGCGTCCCCCTTCGTCCAGTGACATCTGGCTGGGGAACATGCCCTCTTCCATGCCGACGATAAAGACCTGGCTAAACTCCAGCCCTTTTGCGGAGTGCAGCGTCATCAGTTGCACCGCGTCCTGCCATTTGTCTGCCTGGCCTTCCCCCGCCTCCAGGGCGGCATGGGAGAGAAATGCCTGGAGCGGCATCAAATCTTCGTCTTCATCCTGATAGCTGAACTGGCGCGTTGCCGTTACCAGTTCCTCAAGGTTTTCGATACGCGCCTGGCCTTTTTCACCCTTCTCCTGCTCGTACATCAGCCACAAACCGGAATCTTTGATCACCCGGTCAGTCTGCACATGCAACGGCAGTTCGGCGGTTTCACTCGCCAGCGAGTCCACCAGTTCGCAGAAACGTTGCAGCGCTGAGGCGGCACGGCCTGCCAGCACTTTGTTTTGCAGCAGTTCGCGCGTCGCCTGCCATAAGGTCAGCTGCTGTTCACGCGCCGTCTGACGTACCACATCGAGGGTACGATCGCCCACGCCACGCACCGGCGTATTCACCACACGCTCAAATGCCGCATCGTCATTGCGGTTCGCCATCAGACGCAGATAAGCCAGCGCGTCTTTAATTTCCTGACGTTCGAAGAAGCGCATACCACCGTAGATCCGGTACGGCATGCTGCCCTGCAACAGCGCCTCCTCCAGCACACGCGACTGGGCGTTGCTGCGATAGAGAATTGCGCAGTCAGTCAGGGCGTTGCCGTTCTCATGCCAGGCTTTGATGCGATTGACGACAAAGCGTGCTTCGTCCAGCTCGTTAAAGGCGCAATACAGTGAAATCGGCTCGCCATCACTGCCGTCGGTCCACAACTCTTTACCGAGTCGTCCGTTGTTATTGGCAATCAGGGCGTTAGCTGCTTTCAGGATATTGTTGGTGGAACGGTAGTTCTGCTCCAGACGGATGGTTTCCGCACCAGGGAAATCCTGCAAAAAGCGCTGGATGTTTTCCACCTGGGCACCGCGCCAGCCGTAGATCGACTGGTCATCATCGCCGACAATAATCACCCGGCCAGTGTCACCCGCCAGCATACGAATCCACGCGTACTGGATATTGTTGGTATCCTGGAATTCGTCCACCAGCACATTGCTGAAACGCTCGCGATAATGGTTGAGGATATGCGGCTTGTTCAGCCACAGCTCATGCGCACGCAACAGCAGCTCGGCAAAATCCACCAGCCCGGCGCGATCGCAGGCTTCCTGATAGGCCTGATAAATCCGCAGCCAGGTTTGCTCGACCGGATTACCGTAGCTTTCGATATGCTTTGGACGCAGGCCTTCATCTTTTTTGCCGTTGATGTACCACATGCCCTGACGCGCAGGCCATTGTTTCTCATCAAGGTTCATCGCTTTGATCAGGCGCTTCAGCAAACGCAGTTGATCTTCGCTATCGAGGATTTGGAAATCCTGCGGCAGCCCCGCATCAAGATGGTGGGCGCGCAGTAAACGGTGCGCCAGGCCGTGGAAAGTGCCGATCCACATGCCGCCCTGGCTGGTGCCGATCAGTTGATCGATACGATGTCGCATCTCCGCAGCCGCTTTGTTGGTGAAGGTAACCGCCATAATCGAGTAAGGCGAGCAGTTCTCCACCGATAACAGCCAGGCAATGCGGTGTACCAGCACACGGGTTTTGCCACTGCCTGCTCCGGCCAGCACCAGCAGGTTGCTGCGCGGCGCGGCGACCGCCTCGCGCTGTTTGTCATTTAAGCCGTTAAGCAGATCAGAAACGTCCATAAGCACCGTTTAAAAAAGGAAGATCACCCAATAGCTGGGTAAATATACAGCCATTATAGCAGCGAGGTCAGTGATGCCAACTGCGAAATTTCAACGTGCGGCAACAGGCGCGCATCGTCAATCTGCATCAGATTGCCGTCACGCAGGTTAATCCAGCAGGCCTGCATCCCGGCGCGTAGTGAACCGGCCACATCGGTGGTGAGATCGTCGCCAACATGCAGAATATGCTCCGGCGCAATGCCCAGGCGCTCTGAGGCGAGATGATACATATCCTGCCACGGCTTGGCGCGACCATGAGGCCCGGCGCGCAGCGCGAATTCAAAGTAGCAGGAGAGTCCGAGTTTTTCCGGATTCGCATTGCCGTTGGTGATCGCCACCAGCGGGACTTTTTGGCCCAGCGCGGTCAATGTCGCATGCGTCTCTTCCGGCATGTCGACCTCACTACGCCAGCGATGAAATACGCTCATCACTTCACTGGCCCCGGCGGTAGCCTCGGCAGTGGAGAGGCCCACATTGATCAACGCCAGTTCTACCGAGCGACGACGCCATTCGGACACATCGTGATAAATCTCCGGCTCGCGTACCAGCAATTCATCACGCAGCGCCTGGTAATCAGCCGGGGTGAAGTCGCCCAATGCCGGGTGATAAGCCTGCAATGCGGCATGAGATTCGGCGGTGGTTTTGCGGATCACCGGATGGTTGTCATATAAGGTGTCGTCGAGATCAAAGGTGATCGCTTTGATCTGACGCAGCGGACGATAAAACTTCATTACGACTTTCCTCGTTTGGCACGCGGATGTGCTGAATCGTACACCGTTGCCAGATGCTGGAAATCAAGATGGGTATAGATTTGCGTGGTCGAGAGATTGGCGTGACCGAGCAGCTCCTGCACCGCGCGTAAATCGCCGCTCGATTCCAGCAAATGGGTAGCAAAGGAGTGACGCAGTTTATGCGGATGGATATGGCTGGCAACGCCCTGTTTAATGCCCCATTCGGCGAAGCGTTTCTGTACGTTACGCGCAGAAATACGGCTGCCACGATTGGAGACAAACACGGCATCATCCTGCGGCGCAAAGCTGTCGCGCAGCGGCAGCCAGTGCTTCAGCCAGGTCACGGCGGTGCCACCAATCGGTACCTGGCGCTCTTTGCTGCCTTTACCCATCACCCGGACTTCACCGCCGTCCAGATCAAGATGGCGCAGATCCATATTCACCAGTTCCGACAGACGCAATCCGCCGCCGTACATGGTTTCCAGCATGGCGCGATCGCGCACCGCCAGCGGATCGTTGAGGTCAATTTCCAGCAACTGGTTAACCTCATCGACATCCATATTTTTCGGCAGATGGCGCGCATTACGCGGGGTGGTGATCCCTTTCGCCGGATTGCCGCTTAACTGGCCCTGTCGGACCTGCCAGTCAAGAAAGCTGCGCAGCGCCGACATGCGTAACGCCAGGCTGCTCGGGCCTAAACCCGCGCGTCGGCTGCGGGCGGCGATGTTGCGCACCTGCGCCGGTTCCAGCTGGCTCCAGGCGGTGATTTTCATTTCATCGGCCTGGCTGATAATCACCTGAAGCTGACGCGCATAATTTTCCTGCGTTAACGGGCTGAGCTGGCGCTCCACTTTCAGATAACGCAGAAAGCCCTCGACGGCAGGCAGCAGCGGACTATCGCTACTCATGCACGCTCTACCCAGCGTGACAACAATTCCGGCAGCATCAGCGCCAGATGTTGCAGCAGCAGCGTCCCCATCCCAGCCTGATAATGCTGGTTGTCACGGCTGCTGAAGATTAATACGCCCAGCTCACCACGATCGCCCATCAGCGACATGGCTACCGAGCCGATGGCTTTTGCCTGCGGCAACAGCAACAGCAATTCAGGACCATTCAGGTGACCAAGATAATGCTGTTCATTACCGAAGCGCTGAATCCGTAATGGCTCAAACGCCTGGCGCGACAGGCCCAGTTGGGTGAAATCGGACGGCGCGCCAATGTGCCATTTATCGTTAAACAGCCTTACATTGGCCCCCGCAAGGCCCAGATCGCGCGCCCAGCGATGCAGACGGGTCAACATATCCTGCAGGCTATCGGCAGTGGCCAGATGGCCCTGCAACGACAACAGGCGATCAAACAGCTGATGGTTGGCGGTCGCCTGTTCCATCAACAAAGTGATCTCCTCTTCCAGCTGCTGGATATGGTTGCGTTGCCGCGCCATATGCCACTCGACAAGCGACACGCTGCCGCGTACCGGATGCGGCACCATCATCTGTTCGACCTGGCGCGCATTGCGAATAAAGAAATCGGGGTTCTGACGCAGATACGCGCTAACCGCCTGATCGTCCAGCAGCACCGCGCTGTCGGTCTGCTCTTCGACATTTTTCATAGATGAATAAACCCATCGTAGACGTGTGTGGCTGGCCCGGTCATAAACAGCGGCTGACCGGCCCCTTTCCAGGCAATATGCAGCGTTCCACCGGGCAGATCGACGCGGACTTTTTCCGCCAGAATGCCCTGCTGAATACCACAGGCAACAGCTGCGCAAGCGCCACTGCCGCATGCCTGCGTTTCACCCGCGCCGCGTTCATACACGCGCAGACGAATGTGTTCCGGATTGACCACTTCCATAAAGCCGACGTTCACGCGTTCCGGGAAACGCTCATGGCTTTCCAGAACCGGGCCCAGCGTTTCCACCGGCGCGGTTTTCACGCTTTCAACCTGAATGACGCAATGCGGGTTACCCATGGAGACAGCACCAAACATTACCGTTTGATCCGCAACGCGCAGCAGATAAAGATTCTCGGCTTTGTTGGCGCGGAAAGGCACCTGCTGCGGTTCGAAGTTGGGTTCACCCATGTTAACGCGCACCAGTTCATCATTGGTGACGCTTAGCACCATGCGGCCCGTTTGCGTACTGACGCGAATGTCGCTTTTGTTGGTCAAACCTTTCAGCCGGACAAAGCGAGCAAAGCAGCGCGCGCCATTGCCGCACTGCGCCACTTCACTGCCGTCGGCGTTGAAAATACGATAGTGGAAATCAAGATCCGGATCGTAGGGTGGTTCAACGATCAGCAGTTGATCGAAACCGATCCCCAGGTGGCGATCCGCCAGACGGCGAATCAGCTCCGGCGAAAAAAAGACGTTTTGCGTCACGGCGTCCACAACCATGAAATCGTTGCCGAGGCCGTGCATTTTCGAGAACTGCATTTTCTGCTCCGCCGGATTGCTCATAGGAGATTAGTTCCCCAGTGTGCCTGAGTTACTGGTCACCAAACCACCCACATCCGCCGATTTCGCGGCTTTCTGCTGCTGCTCAGTCACCTGCGTGTTGGTCTTTTGCGGCTGATCTTTGGGCGGGAAATACAGCGGTCCTTTCAGTCCACAGCCCACCAGGCTGACCAGTGCCAGCGCCATACCCAGTTGACTTATCAATTGTCTCATTCTGTCTGCTCTTTCTGTCCTTGCCTGGATGCTTATCATCGCAGTTGACGTTGTAAAAGCAACAGGAAATACCCGCAATCGCGTTACAGGTCTGACACCTGCCACGCGCGGGCGGGCAGGATCAGTGCATTTGGTAGCGTGGCTGGAAATCGCCGTTGTCGTTGTCAGGCTGAGTGGCGCAAAGCTGCGTCAGGGTCTGGCTGCGGAACGGGATCACCTGAAAACGATCGCCGGTATTCACAATTTGATAAAACTGCGGCAGGTTGAAATTGATAAAACTGGAGCCGTAGGTAAAGCGGTCATGCGATGACGAATAAAAACGGCTGACGTCACGCACCAGTTCCTCTTTGCTGCCTTCGCAATGGTGATACACCTCAACGCGATTGCTTTCATCAAGGATATAAATGTTAAAGCCACGGTCATCATTGGTGTCTTCGAAGAAGAACTGGATGATGCCTTCGCTGGCATAGCCATTCACCACGGGCGGCAGCGGCGTCTGGTTCGACTCCACCTTGATAGACAGGCCGTGCAGCTTGTTGTTGGAAATCGCGCCATAGAATTCAACGGCGTTTTCCAGTTTCTGCACCGACACGCTCATGCGTTCGAAGAACAGTCCCCAGGTTTGTCCGGCCATGCGCAACGCTTTGAAGCGGCCTGGCTCCTGACGCGTACTGGAGAGACGCAGTTCAATGCATTCCGATACCAGCTGCTGGACACGGGTACGAATCAGGCCGCGCAGATGCTGGCTGTAGCAGAACACTTCCACCGTATCCGGTGGGGCCGCATCCTGATGCATTTTACCGAGAATGGTTTTCAGGGCTTCGATCATCGCCTGCTCACCGCTGAAATGCAGGGTACGCACCTCGTTCCACGAATTACGGTACAGCAGATCGATGCTGCCAATCAGGCATTGCTGCTGCTGACCGAAACTGAACACATCCAGTTTACGGAAATCAAAATGCACCACCTGATTGCGGAACGCGGAGGTGGGATCATGTTCGAGATTGACGATAATCGCCAGGTGACGAATTTCACACGGACTGTAGAGCGCTTTCGGCGTCGGTGCCGGTACGCGCAGCGGGAAATGATGCGAGACATCATTCACCAGTTCCTGCAAACGCGGCAGATCACAGAATTCGTTGCCTTTGATATGCAGACGCGTTTTGCTGGTCAGCAGGCCGTTGAACCACGCCCACGCCACCAGCTTGTTCAGGTAACGGTTATATTCCAGCGGCTGATGGCTGATGATGGAGCTCATATCTGGCGACTGGTTATATAAGTACCAGCCCGCACGATTGGCGCGCCCCGCCGGGACATGAATAAAGGTCAGATTTTGTTCTGACAGGTCCGGGGAAATCTGCGGGTTAACCAGGGTCACTTTACCCGGCAGCGCTTCAAACGCGGCATACAGTTTACGCGTCAGCACACCGATATCCTGCGGGCTGGCGCTGACGCTTAAATTGTTACGACGAGCAAAACGGATCAGGTTGCGATAGCTTTGCATCATCGCATCCAGCAATTCATTGTGCGCTTCACGCACGCGTTCGATTTTCCACTGCGCGCGGTTATCCAGCACGGCCAGCTTCTCATCATCCCAGTCCCATTCACGCACCAGCTGCGATAAAATTTCACGCCGCCAACCCGAGCGATGATGGTTTTCTTCGCTGGAGAGTTTTTCACAGACTTTCAGGTAGAAGCAGCGACGCACCAGGTCAAGACGTGCCAGATCGTCAATGCTGGTAAGGTAACGCGTCACGCGTTCCAGCATCATGCAGTAGGGATCAAGGCCGAAGCAGACGATTTCGCCATCGTGCAGGCGTTGCTTGATATCCATCGCCAGCAGTTGGGTATCTGGATATTCCCAGCTGTAGGCTTCCAGCAGCAGGGTTTTCAGCACCGCTTTGTAAGGAGAGTCGATGCTTTTATACAGCTGCCACAGGCTGGCACCGAAGTATTCTTCCGCTGACAGCGTGCCGAGACCACCGAGATCGAGCCATTCGTTCGGCGTCAGGACGCCCTGCGCGTAAAGCGACATGACGTAATCATCATAATGGTGCTCCTCTTCGCCGGGCACCATGTTCCACAGAATGCGTTTACCCGCCATACGCACGGCAGTACGGTAAAACTCATCCAGCAGCAAAATATGTTGGGTCGAGCCGCAATCTTCCGCGCCGAGGCTGCCGCTTTCGTTATGACGGAAACGGTTCTCATCAATCAGGAAGAAGCTGACTTCCACCCCCATGGAGACACACCACTTCTGCAACAACGTACATTTACGTTGCAGGTTGAGGCGTTCTTCATTATCCAGCCAGGATTGGTGGCACACCCAGATATCAAGATCGGAAACGCTGTTCTGACCGACTGAAGAGGTGCTGCCCATTGAATAGATGCCGGTGATCGGCATTTCGCCTTTGGCATCAGTGCTGAGATTCAGCGGCTGACGGCCAGCCAGCTCCTGCAACAGCTGCTGCTGGTTTTCATCAGGCGTGTAAAAGCTGATGCCATGTGGAACGTTACCCTCAAGGTAACCCGGCATCAGCGGATGATGATAATGCAGTAATGTTGGCAGCAGACTGTAGACGTGCTGGAAAGCAGGTCCCATCGCAGCCAGCGCGCGGTCAACGCGCAGCTGGTTGATAGCATCCAGTCTCTGTTTCAGTGTCTCAATGTAGAGGTACAAGACGTTTCGCCTGATTGTCCCAGTGTTAAGCACCCTGTTTCCGAAATCTGCCACTTAATAATAAAGATGTCGGGCAAATTATTGCTGGAAACGTGATCAATCTAACACCTGGCAGATTGACCGTAAAGAAAGTTGCGCTACTTAACAGTTTAGCACGTTCCGAACTCTACTCTGTGTTTTCGGACTAAGACCACAGAATGTTTCCCGGACATCACGGTGAAATCTGACAGCATTCCCCCATCGATGATAGGATATTCGGTGAACGATCAAAACGGTTAACAGCATGTTAGACAAAATTTTCAGAATTGCTACAAGACAAAGTCCCCTGGCGCTTTGGCAGGCACAATATGTCCAGCAGCGCCTGATGGCAGCCCACCCGGGCCTGCGCGTGGAACTGGTTCCGATGGTCACCAAAGGTGATGTCATCCTTGATACGCCGCTGGCTAAAGTGGGCGGGAAAGGACTTTTCGTCAAGGAACTGGAACTGGCGATGCTGGAAAACCGCGCCGACCTCGCCGTGCATTCTATGAAGGATGTGCCGGTGGATTTCCCTGAAGGACTCGGCCTGGTCACCATCTGCGAGCGCGAGGATCCGCGCGATGCCTTCGTCTCAAATCATTACGACTCAATCGATGCCCTGCCGCAGGGCGCGGTGGTCGGTACTTCCAGCTTGCGTCGTCAATGCCAGCTCAGCGCTCGCCGTCCCGACCTGGTGATTCGCTCACTGCGCGGCAACGTGGGTACCCGCCTGGGCAAACTGGATGCCGGTGAATATGATGCGATTATCCTCGCCGCGGCCGGACTGAAACGCCTCGGCCTGGAAGAACGCATCCGTCTGGCTTTACCAGCGGAGCTGTCGTTACCCGCCGTAGGCCAGGGCGCGGTCGGCATTGAATGTCGTCTCGACGATGCCGAACTCATCACCCTGCTGCAGGCGCTAAATGACGGCGATACCGCCGTTTGCGTGCGCGCCGAGCGGGCGATGAATACCCGTCTCGAAGGCGGTTGCCAGGTACCGATTGGCAGCTTTGCCGTGCTGGAAGAAGGCGATCAGCTGTGGTTACGCGGTCTGGTCGGCTCGCCCGATGGCAGCCAGATGATCACCGGTGAACGCCGTGGTCCACGCACTCAGGCCGAACAGATGGGCATTTCTCTGGCTGAAGAACTGCTGGAAAATGGCGCGCGCGACATTCTGCGTGAGGTCTATCAGGGACAGCCGCCCGCATGACCATCCTCGTGACCCGTCCCGAGCCTGCTGCCAGCGAACTGGTCGCGCGATTGCGAACCCAGGGGAAACTGGCGTGGAGCCTGCCGCTGATTGAGTTCACGCCGGGTCGCGATGTCGATGATTTGCCACAACAACTTTCTGAGCTGCAACCAGACGACCTGGTGTTTTTGCTGTCACAACAGGTGGTGACCTTTGCTCACCCCGCATTGCAGCGCCAGGGCTTCTCCTGGCCTACTCAGCTCGATTATTACGCTATTGGTCGCAGTACCGCACTGGCGCTGCATACCGTCAGTAATCTGAAAGTAGACTATCCTCATGCGCGGGAAACCAGTGAAGAGCTGGTGCGCCTGAACCGTCTGCAAAAAGTCAGCGGCAAGCGCGCCTTAATTCTGCGCGGCAGTCCAGGCCGCGAGTTGCTGGCGGATACCCTGACGGAACGCGGCGTCGATGTCCGTTATTGTGAATGTTATCAGCGCTGTGAAAAGTATTATGACGGTGCGGTTGAAGGTCGTCGCTGGCGCGATCGCGGGATTACGACGCTGGTAGTGACCAGCGGCGAAATGTTACAACAACTGTTTGGGCTGTTTCCGCCAATCGATCGGCGGGAATGGTTATTACACTGTCGGCTGCTGGTCGTCAGTGAACGTTTGGCTACCCTGGCAGCCAGCATGGGCTGGCAGGACATCGATGTAGCCGATGGTGCCGATAACGATGCGCTGTTGCGTGCGTTACGCTGAACTTAACATTGGGATGAGCCGCAATGACGGAACAAAAAGCCTCCTCCGCCATGGTTGATGAAACTACCCCAGCGGGTAACAACGCTACACCTCCGGCAGGTAAACCGCCTCGCAATAAAAAAAGCGATGGCAAGGTACTGGGTGCGGTAGCGATTGTGATTGCGCTGGCGATTGGCGCGGGACTTTACCTGAATGGGAAACACCAGGCCGACTTACAGGCTCAGACTAACCAGGACCTGAACGAGCAACTGAGTGCTCTGCAACAGCAACTGGGCAGCGATAAACAACAGCTGACGCAGCAACTGGAGAGCGCCAACAGCGCTTTACAGGAGGCGCGTAATCAACAGGATGCCAGCGCGAAGGAGCTTGAAGCGCTGCGTCAAAAAGTCGCCACCATTTCGGGTAACGACACCCGCACCTGGCTGCTGGCACAGGCCGACTATCTGGTCAAACTGGCGGGCCGTAAGCTGTGGAGCGATCAGGATGTCACCACCGCGGCTGCCCTGTTGAAAAGTGCTGACACCAGCCTTGCCGAGATGAACGACCCCAGCGTGATGAATGTGCGTCGCGCCCTGACCCAGGATATCAGTTCCCTGTCGGCGGTCAGTCAGGTCGATTACGACGGCATCATTCTCAAACTGAATCAACTGTCGAACGGTGTCGATAATCTGCGTCTGGCCGATAACGACAGCGATGATTCACCGATGGATGCCGATGGTGGCGAGCTTTCCGGTTCTCTGCATGAGTGGCGACAAAACCTGGCGAAAAGCTGGCACAACTTTATGGATGACTTCATCACCATCCGCCGTCGTGATAACACCGCCCAGCCATTACTGGCACCTAATCAGGATGTGTATCTGCGTGAAAACATCCGTTCACGCCTGCTGATTGCCGCGCAGGCGGTGCCACGCCATCAGGACGAAATTTATAAACAGTCGATTGATGCGGTGTCCACCTGGGTACGCGCCTGGTACGACACCAACGATGCCGCCACCAAAGCCTTCCTTGAGCAACTGGATGAACTGAGCCAGCAGAGCATCTCCATGGATGTGCCCGACACGCTGGAAAGCCAGCCACTGCTGGAAAAACTGATGCAGACCCGCGTGCGTAATTTGCTGGCGCAGCCAGCGGTTGCGGCTGATCAGCAGGGAGGCTAAGCATGCTGAAAGTATTGATCCTTTTTCTGCTGCTGATTGCCGGGGTAGTGCTCGGCCCGATGATCGCCGGCCACCAGGGTTATGTGTTGATTCAGACGGACAACTGGAACATTGAAACCAGCGTCACCGGTCTGTGCATCATCCTGATCCTTAGCCTGCTGGTGATTTTGTTTGTCGAGTGGGTACTGCGCCGTCTGTTCCGCACCGGCGTCCGCACCCGTGGCTGGTTTACCGGTCGTAAGCGCCGCCGTGCGCAGCGTCAGACGCAAACCGCGTTGATGAAGCTGGCGGAAGGTGATTACAAACAGGCTGAGAAGCTGCTGTCGAAAGATGCCGACCACGCCGATCAACCGGTTGCCAACTATCTGCTGGCTGCCGAAGCCGCTCAGCAACGCGGTGATGAAATTCGCGCGAATCAACATCTGGAACGCGCAGCGGAACTGGCGCAGAACGACACCATTCCGGTGGAAATCACCCGCGTTCGTCTGCAACTGGCGCGTAATGAGGACCATGCGGCACGTCATGGCATCGATCGACTGCTGGAAGTGGCCCCGCGTCATCCGGAAGTGTTGCGTCTGGCGGAACAGGCCTATATCCGTACCGGTGCCTGGGGTGCATTGCTGGATATCCTGCCCTCGATGCAGAAAGTACAGATTAATGATGACACGCAGCGCGCAGCGTTGCAGCAGCAGGCCTGGCTGGGTCTGATGAACCAGGCAATGGCCGACCAGGGTAGCGATGGTCTGAAACGCTGGTGGCAAAATCAGAGCCGCAAAACCCGCCAGGAAACTGCGTTGCAGGTCGCCATGGCAGAACATCTGATTGAGTGTGATGACCCGGATACTGCGCAATCCATCGTGCTGGATGGCCTGAAACGTCAATATGACGACCGTCTGGTGCTGCTGATGCCGCGTATCAAAAGCGGCGATCCCCAATCGCTGGAGAAAGCACTGCGCAATCAGATCAAACAACACGGGGCTACACCGCTGCTGCACAGTACGCTGGGCCAGATGCTGATGCGCCACGGTGAGTGGCAGCAGGCGGCAGAAGCCTTCCAGGCGGCACTGGCGCAGCGCCCGGATGCATTTGATTATGCATGGCTGGCCGATGTGTACGATCGCCTGCATCGCCCGGAAGAGGCCGCGAAAATGCGCCGCGAAGGCCTGCTGCTGACGCTGAAGAACAATCCCAGCGCCTGATTTTTTTTATGGTTGTATTTTTGTGCACGCCGGGCTTGCCCGGCTTTTTTTTGCGCCAAATGTGGCAACGCGATTATCGATTTCGGTCGGCATAAATGCCGCCCCAACGATTGTAGGGTGCGAATTTATTCGCACCTGGAGCCGCTCAAGGTGGTAGCAAAAAAAACACCTGCCATGAGCAGGTGTAAGATCAGGTCGGTAAGACAACTGATGGTACCCGACTCAACGTAATGTCCTTCTAACTGCGGTAAGGCTTGCGCGATACTGCCAGGCTGGACAACGGGCACCGTAAGGGGCTCTGCATCATTCCCAGGTTTATGCAGCATCAGCAGACATAAGAGGTGGAATGAGCATCTACAGTGTCATTATTGCATAAGTCGTGCCAGGTTGGCAGGTGATGAATTTATTCGTTTTATATCAATGAATTAAAAATGAAAGGATTTTGGCGCTATCGCATCATGTCGGGAAACCACGACAGGTCGGGATAAAGCTGTCTCTGTCGGACGACAGGCAATGCAAGGATATGTAAAAGCGTTATAAATCAGTAAACTACACGTCGCCATCAGGAGACAACCGGTGAAATCACTGATCTATAGACGAAAAAAAACCTGCTCTTAGCAGGTTGTTTTTCATATTAAGATGGTCGGCGAGAGAGGATTCGAACCTCCGACCCACTGGTCCCAAACCAGTTGCGCTACCAAGCTGCGCTACTCGCCGATTTTTTATCTATCTTAATATTTTGCCTGGTGCGAAGAGAGGGACTTGAACCCTCACGTCCGTAAGAACACTAACACCTGAAGCTAGCGCGTCTACCAATTCCGCCACCTTCGCATGTCCCAGCAAAATCTGGGGTGGCTAATGGGACTCGAACCCACGACAACTGGAATCACAATCCAGGGCTCTACCAACTGAGCTATAGCCACCATAAATCTTTTTACTACTTAACGCGGTATCTAAAACCACCGAAGCTCTTGCGCACAAACTTAATGGCGCGCCCGACAGGATTCGAACCTGAGACCTCTGCCTCCGGAGGGCAGCGCTCTATCCAGCTGAGCTACGGGCGCGTAGCGCCGTTGCGGATGGGCATACTACGGACTTGGTACCAGACTGTCCAGTGCTTTTTTAATAAAAAAACGCGTTTGATTACGCTTTGTGCATTCCGTCGATAAATGCGGCACTGTCCCCTTGCTGCAACCGTGAATTGCCGCATTTATCAGCGATATCAGAGATCGCCGCGCCAGTGATAACCTAAATATTTAAGTAATTTTATCTGCCGACGCCAGCGCGATGGCTGACGAATCAAACGATACAGCCATTCCAGCCCCATTTTTTGCCAATAGCGCGGTGCACGCGCCACCCGACCCGTGAACACATCGTAAGTCCCCCCCACGCCCATATACAGCGCCTCAGGGTAATGGGCACGACAATCGCGCATCAGCAGCTCCTGGCGCGGCGATCCCAACGCAACCGTCACAATCTGTGCTTTGCTGGCTGCCACACGCGTAAACAGCGCCTCGCGTTGTTCCGGGGAGAAATAACCATCCTGGCTGCCAACGATGTTCACATTCCATTGCTGACGCAGCTTATCGCAGGTTTCCTGCAACACCTGCTGATGACCCCCGATCAAAAATACCGGTATGCCGCTGCGTCCGGCTCGCTCCATCAGGGCTTCCCATAAGTCAGCACCGGCAATACGGTTCACCTTGAGTTGCGGGTATTTCTTACGCAGCGAGCGAACGATGCTGATGCCGTCGGCATACTTGAATTCGGCCTGCTCAATCAATTGGCGGACTTCAGCGTCGCTCTCCAGCGTCAGCATTTTCTCTGCATTGATCGCCACCAGCGTACCGCTGCGCGGTTTATCGTCTGGTAGCAAAAAGCGCAGAAAGGAGGCCATATCCCCGAAAGCGCAGAGATCGACACCACGCAGGGGGTAACGCAACGCCTCTTTATTTATCTTATTCAACGTCAAACATCTTCCTGTTGCGCCCCGGTGTTAAGAGGGGCTGGGTAAAACCGGCTCACCACGCTGACGAATCAGTCCGGCACGATCCAGCAGCCAGTAAAGCAGCTTCGCCACCAGCAAACAGGCAGCAAAAATAATGCAGAAAAACACCACGCGCGAGCCAAACGCATCCAGCCCTTCACGTGCCAGTACAATCATGTTGAACACCGCGCCAAAACAGAAGCTTTGCAGAATGGCTCCGCTATAGCGGTTGGTTTCATGACGGCCACGCGCATAAAGGTTATCGAAGCCTTTCATCAGCATACCGACGGCAACGGCACCCAGCGGAATAAACCCGACGCCGCCCATCACCAGCAGCGATCCCAGCAGCGTCGGCGATATCGCCAGGCCGGAATGGTTATTCAGCACTTCCCAGGTAAAGTAGTTAGCGCTGTTCAACACCATCGAAGGACGACCCGGCCACAGCCAGCTGGGAATAAACACATAAAAGTCACGCCACATCGGAGCCAGGCCCTGGAACTCGATCTTGTGATAATGCTGCAATAACAGTGCCAGATTCTCCCACGGCGAGAAGGTATCACGCGTCAGATAGAGAAAAGTGTAAAACGCCTCTTCACCCATAACATCGAGATTGTAACGACGCAGCGCCAGCCAGAACATACCGCCAATCGCCATGACGCCCGCTCCCGCCAGCATCCACAGGGTGATCCAGCCGCGGGTAATCCCAATAAACAGAAACAGCGCAAAGGCGATGATGATGTTGGCGCGCGTACCGCCCACCAGCGCATAGGTCAGCAGACCAAAGGCCACCGAAACCAGCAAAAACAGCAGCCACTGGCGCTGCGTGGGATTGAGGAAATAACGAATCAGCATCGCTGGAATAAAGAAATAAAAGAAGCGCTTGAGCGCCACACCCGATACTTCGCTGGAGAAGATCTGGTTATATGCCGTGAGCCGGAACAGCAGCAGGCCGTTGTGCATAAAGAACACCGTGACCGTGCCAATCGCCACCAGCGCCAGCAGCAGGCAGGTGAGATTGGTTTCCACCCGATTCATCTGTAGCCAGGGCTTAGGCGGCGCAGCCGTCGCCGGGCGTAAGCGTACTTTGTAGCTGACATAATAAATCGCGTAAAAGCTGGTCGCCGCCAGCAACGCCTCTAACAAATACTCTGCCGGAACGACCGCCATATTAAAGCGGAACACCAGAATGCTGGTGAGCGGAAAACCGAAATAGAAGGTCAGTAAAAACAATAAGGTGAAGAACAGGTGGAAATTAAAGCGCACCCGTTTAAATTCCCGCCAGGTAAGGGTCAGAATGAACCCCAGCGAGAACAGATACACCACCAGCAGGCCGCTAAACTGCATGAGGGTCATAATGTCTCCGTTTCACTCAGAGTAAGCGCCTCGCGCCACCCTGCCAGATAGCCGGGGGCAAAGAAGGCGATGGCGGAGGGATCGCATTGCACTAACTGGCGCTGTGCCTCCACGACCCGGGCGCTATCAAGCACATCGTCGCTGAACAATACCGGCACCCCCTGCTCGCTGAGATCGCGCCAGAATGGGTTTTTGCGGTTAAGCACAAACGGAATGCCAGCCTGAATCAACAGACAGATGGTACCAATCCCCTGCTGGCGTTCAAACATAAAATAGCCCAGCTGGCAGCGGCTCAGCAGCGCCAGATACGCATCGAAATCGATCTTATCGCGCAGCAACGTCACCTGCCCCTGCGGGAACAGCTGTGCGGCCGCGGCGGCAATTTCAGCGATATACACTTCGTTATCAGCCGGATAGCCCAGTGGCACCACCACTTTCACCCGTTCGCCAAACTGTGCCCGGATCGCCTGTAAACCGGCAATATGGCGGTTACTGCGATCGCCCGAATTGCCCAACAGGATGGTCATTTCATCTTGTTCAGTTGCAACTGGCACCGCACATTCCGGCATGCGCGTCGGGAAATAAAGTAACGATCCCGCTACGCGCGGATGACGCTGCTGATAATGGTGCAGATCGCCCCGTGTGGCGAACACACGCGCCATGCGCCCCTGTGCGAGGCGGCGCAGCAGATAGAACAGCCGATACTTCAGGCCACTGCCCTCTTCATATAAATCGGCACCCCACACGTGCCAGAACGCCTGCTGCCGCCGTAGCTTACCGCTCAACAGCGCCAGCCAGATAGTCGGGTTGAACTGCCCATGGAAAAAGAAGCGTTGCTGGCGATCGGCGGCGCGCGCGATCACGGCCTGCGCCAGCGCGCGTTTGTTCGGGAAGGTTTCAATCTGCAGTGACTGATACACCTGGAATGCTTCCGGGGTTGGCGTCACCACCATAAACCGACGCGGGGTGTTAACCGGCAGCAGGGGGGTGATCACTTCATCAAAGAAGTGCAGCACCGTGTGATTATGATGAGGGATATCCGATCCCAGCACGTGAGTTAACGTCATTTTTTCCGGCAATAAATCATGAAAGCGCCACAACACAGGGCGAAGTAGCAGATATAGGTCGCCATATAGGCTTGTGCGGCACCCGCTGTGCCATGTAACGGAATCAGCCAGTGGGAAAAGGCCAGCAACAGGATGAACTGACTGACTTCAGTCAAAATATAGAAGCGCAGCGAGGCTTTGGCGATCACCAGGTAGCCAAAAACATAAGCGCCGACTTTAAACACGTCGCCGCACAGCTGCCAGACGAACAGATCGCGCATCGCGGCAAACTTTGTGGAAAACAGCAGCCAGATCGCCGCATCGCGCAGCAGCCAGACACAGAAGCTGGCGATTGCCACGGCAGGCAGAACAAAGCGCAGCGCGCGCAGGATTTCGCGGGCGATCTGCGGCTTATGTTCCAGCCGTGCCAGGGTCGGCAGCAGCCAGACGCTGAACGTGGCGGTGATAAATTGCAGATACGCATCGGAGATACTGGTCACCCCCTGCCACAGCCCCACCTGTGCCCAGCCTTGCTGCTGCGCCAGCAGGTTACGCATCATCACCCAGGCCACCGGTAGCGTCACCGAGGTGATCAGCGCCATCAGGGTATACTTCGCCAGATTACGTGCCAGCTCAGGCTGCCACACCGGTTTTAACCAGCGCAGCGGCAATACCTGATGATGACGGCGCAGCATCACCAGCCCCGGCACCACGATCAGCGCGGGCACCAGCGCCAGGCCGACCAGCGCCCCGGCATAACCGCCAATCCACCAGCACAGCACATAGGCCAGCACGCCAATCAGGCTGCCTGCCATTAACGCCAGCGCATTGCCGCGCGCATCGCGAAAACCTTTCAGCAACGCCAGCGTCAGGTTGGCCCAGGCGATACCGAACTGCAAAAACGCGACGATCCGCACCACGCCCTGATAATGGTCATGGCCGAACAAGGCCCGGCTGATGGGAGCCGCCGCCAGCAGGAACACCAGCGCCAGCACCGTGGAGGAACCCAGCACCAGCGCGGACGCGGTACCGGTGACGGCACGCAATGACTCAGGCTGCTGCTGAAATTGCGCTACATAGGTCGTGACGCCGTTGAAGATGCCCGCCCCTGCCAGCACGCCGAGTACGGTAATCAGCTGACGAAAGTTACCGGCCTGGCCGATACCTTCCGGCCCGAAACTGACAGCCAGCAGTTTAACCACCAGCAAACCGGCCACAATTTTGACCAGCGTGGACGAGGCGGTCCACACCGAGGCTTTAGCCAGCGACATCAGGCAAAGAAGCTCAGCAGAGAATTAATGACCGTGCGCTGATTGTTGTCCGACAAATTGTAGAACAGCGGCAGGCGCAGCACGCGTTCACTCTCAGGCGTGGTGAACACATCATCACCCTGAAAACGCCCAAAGCGCTCACCTGCCGGTGATGAATGCAGCGGGATATAGTGAAACACGGTGAGAATTTCCGCTTCTTTCATCCAGTTGATCAGCGTCTGCCGATCGCTGCTGTCGCGCAGTTTGATGTAAAACATATGCGCGTTGTGACGACAGCTGTCCGGCACCACCGGCAACGCAAGGCGTCCGGTCGCCGCCAGCGGCTGGAGCGCCGCAGAGTAGTTGTTCCACAGGCGTAAACGCTGCTGGTTTATGCGTTCGGCCACTTCCAGTTGCGCCCACAGATAGGCCGCCTGTAAATCCGCCATCAGATAACTGGAGCCGATATCGCGCCAGGTGTATTTATCCACCTGACCACGGAAGAACTGGCTACGGTTAGTGCCTTTTTCGCGGATGATCTCCGCACGTTCGACCAGCTTCGCCTCATTAATCAGCGTCGCTCCGCCTTCACCACCTGCGGTGTAGTTTTTGGTTTCATGGAAGCTGAAGCAGCCGATATGGCCGATAGTCCCCAGCGCGCGCCCCTTGTATTGTGACATCACGCCCTGCGCCGCATCTTCAATCACATACAGCTTATGCTTCGCCGCCAGCGCCATGATGGTGTCCATTTCGCAGGCCACCCCGGCGTAATGCACCGGTACGATTGCGCGGGTTTTGGCGGTGATCGCCGCTTCAATCAGGGTTTCATCAATGTTGAGCGTATCGGGCCGCACATCAACGAAGACGATGGTCGCGCCACGCAGCACAAAGGCATTGGCCGTAGAAACAAAGGTGTAGCTCGGCATAATGACTTCATCACCGGGCTGAATATCAATCAGCAGCGCTGCCATTTCCAGCGAGGCGGTGCAGGAGGGCGTCAACAAAACCTTTTTGCTGCCAAAATGTTGTTCCATCCACTGCTGGCAGCGCCGGGTAAAGCCGCCATCGCCGCACAATTTGCCGCTGGCCATCGCCGACTGCATATATTCAATTTCGCTGCCCACCACCGGGGGGGCATTAAATGGGATCATGTGCGTTCCTGTAAAACCAGTAAGCGGTGCTTTCGAGCCGCGCACCGCTGCGTAAATAGAGGCGCATCGCCGTCAGATTGCTAAGCTGAGTGGCGACGCGCAGGCGATTGAGCTGGCGCACCCGCCCCCAGTCTGCCGCCGCCAGCAGCAGACGCTGACCAATCCCCTTGCCCTGCGCTTCCGGCAACACCGCCAGCAGGCCGATGCGCGCATCATCATTTTGCTCGCGTATCGAGACGAATCCCTGCAACACGCCCTGTTCATCGCTGGCGATCAGGCATTGGTTATCAAAGGTGCCGCGCACCGCGTTTTCAATCCATTGCGCATAGAACCGACTGCTGTCATCCGCCTGAAACCACGGGGCACGAAAACGGCTCAGACGGAACGCCTGCGCGGCGGCAGTGCGCAACTGTGGGATCTGCGTTTCACGCGCGATACGCACGCCGGTTTGCCGTTCGGTGCGTTTGATGTTGATTGCCAGGTCGGCTTCCCCTTCCACCAGCTGAAAACCGTGCTGGCTGATGGCATCAATCACATCGTTACGATCAGCGGCCACCTTGATTTGCCACAGCGCACAGGGCCGTTGCAGCGCCTGCGTCAGCGGTGTATCACCATCGACATCAAGCCGCGCCGTCTGCACGCCGAAGAAGCCACTTTCCCACGGCAGCGGGTTAATACTGACGCTGACGGACATAGCCGGTAACCCGAAATTGTTTCATCGCCAGACTCCTTTGGTATCAACGATCCACGGTTGCGTCACCTGCGCCGCATCAATGGCGCGGAATGCAGCGTGATCGACCAGCATCACCAGGATATCGGCATGTTGCAGTGCCGCTGTCGTGGTCACCAGCGTGGCTTCCCGACCAAGGCGTGCAGGGATCTGATTGATATGTGGTTCCACCACCCAGGTGGCACCGCTGTGCCACTCCGCAATCAGGTGCGCCACCGTCATTGCCGGGCTTTCGCGCAAATCATCAATATTGGGTTTAAACGCCAGCCCAAAGCAGGCGATGGTGATATCACTGGCACGTTTGCCGCTGGCCGTCAGACATTCCGCCAGCTGCTGTTTGACCTGATCCAGCACCCAGCGCGGTTTAGCATCGTTAACTTCCCGCGCGGTACGGATCAGCCGCGCCTGCTGCGGGTTTTGCGCCACGATAAACCAGGGATCGACCGCGATGCAGTGGCCACCGACGCCCGGACCCGGTTGCAGGATATTGACGCGCGGATGGCGATTCGCCAGCGCGATCAGTTCCCAGACGTTAATCCCCTGTTCGGCGCAAATCAGCGACAATTCATTGGCAAACGCAATGTTGACGTCACGGAAGCTATTTTCCGTCAGCTTGCACATCTCGGCGGTACGCGCGTTGGTCTCCACACACTCACCGCGCAGGAAAATACGGTACAGCTCGCTGGCACGCGCTGAACAGGCGGGCGTCATGCCGCCAATCACACGATCGTTCTCAAGCAACTCCACCATCACTTTGCCAGGCAGCACACGCTCCGGGCAGTAAGCGATAGCAACATCCACCGTCTCACCGTGCTGCGGGAAGCGCAGGTCCGGGCGCGCGGCAGCCAGCCATTCAGCCAGCTGCTCCGTGGTGCCGACCGGTGATGTCGATTCGAGGATGACCAGATCCCCGGCTTTTAACACCGACGCAATGGCGTCAGCGGCTGCCTGAACAAAACTGAGATCCGGCTGATGATCGCCGATAAAAGGCGTGGGCACCGCAATCAGAAACGCGTCCGCGGCTTCGGCCTGCATAGTGGCACGCAGATGGCCGCTATTGACCGCATCACGTACCACGTCGCCGAGTTCCGGTTCCACGATGTGAATTTCACCACGATTAATGGTATCGACCGCGCGGGCGTTGATATCGACGCCCACCACGTTTATTCCCCGAGAGGCAAAAACGGCTGCCGTCGGCAGCCCAATGTAGCCCAGTCCAATGACGGAAATGGTTTGAAAACTCATGGTTATGCTCTGTGATTTTTAAGGGCCTGCAAAATGCGCGCGCAGGCCTGGCCATCGCCATAAGGATTGTGCGCATGGCTCATCGCCTGCCAGACATCTTCGTTGTCCAGCAGCTGGCTAACTTCAGCCACAATTTTGTCGACATCCGTGCCAACCAGCCTGACCGTACCCGCAGCCACCGCTTCCGGACGCTCGGTGGTATCACGCATCACCAGCACCGGCTTGCCGAGTGACGGGGCTTCTTCCTGAATCCCACCCGAATCGGTGAGGATCAGCCAGGCCCGGTTCATCAGCCAGACAAAAGGCAGGTACTCCTGCGGCTCAATCAACACGATATTTTCGATGCCGCTCAGGATGCGGTTCACCGGTTCGCTGACATTGGGGTTGAGGTGCACCGGATAAACGATTTGTACCTGCGGATGCTGGCGGGCAATGTGCGCCAGTGCGCTGCATATGCGTTCAAAACCGCCACCAAAGCTTTCACGTCGATGGCCGGTAACCAGCACCAGTTTTTTATTCGGGTCGAGGAACGGATAACGCGCCGCCAGCCGGGCATTGAGGTCGGCATCATCCAGCACGCGATCGCGCACCCACAGCAACGCATCAATCACGGTATTCCCGGTGACGAAAATACGCTGATCCGGCAGGTTTTCATGCAGCAGGTTCTGTCGCGAGTTTTCCGTGGGGGTGAAGTGATAACTCGCCAGATGACCGGTCAGGGTGCGGTTTGCCTCCTCCGGCCACGGTGACATCAGGTTCCCGGTGCGCAGACCGGCTTCCACATGCCCCACCGGAATTTGGTGATAGAACGCCGCCAGGCTGGCGGCCAGCGTGGTGGTGGTGTCGCCATGCACCAGCACCACATCGGGCCTGAAATCGGCCAGTACGGTTTTCATGCCCTGCAAAATGCGGCAGGTGATCTCCGTCAGGCCCTGCTCCGGGCGCATGATATTGAGATCGTAATCGGGTTGCAGGTTGAACAGACGCAGCACCTGATCGAGCATTTCACGATGCTGTGCCGTGACGCACAGACGGGACTCAAACGCAGCATCCTGCGCCAGCGCCTGCACCAGGGGTGCCATTTTGATCGCCTCAGGACGAGTGCCAAATACGGTCAGAACTTTCACGCGGCTTCTCTTAATGACTCGTTGGTAACATCGGGCGCGGACGGCGCACCAATGCCACCCCCGCACCCACCAGCGCGCCGATGACGCCCCACATGATCATCATAAACACCCGACGTGGACTATTGCGTTTCACCGGTTCTTCCGGTGTGCGCAGGTAACGATAAGTCTGAAACTGTTTATCCAGTCGGGGTCCGGCCTGCAACGTCGCCAGCATCACTCTGTTTTGATCATAGCTTAAATCGTAGGCGGGTCCGCTTGCCTGCAGGGTATCAAGCTGAGCCTGCAACATTTGCTGCCCCAGCAGGAAGCGATCGCTATCCGGCAAGCTCTCGCTCGTGGTGGTCGTGCGGTTTTCTTTAATGCCCTGCTGGCTGGCGACTTTCAGCGCCTGTTCGATACGCTGACGCTGGCGTTCAAATACCGCCTGCGCCACATCTTCCTGCCGTTTCACCTGCGCCTTTAACTGTTCGCTACGCGCCTGCCACGCCCCCTGCAATTCATCATCAAGATGGCGGGCCGCCCGTTCGCTGGCATAAGCAATGTACTGACGCAGCAGGTTATTGGCATCGCTGGCACTTTCGGCATTCAGTTTGATGTTATCCAGGGTGTTATGCGCCGGATCAGCCGGCGTGAACTGGATATTGGTGATCATATCGTCGAGCAACGCCGCATCGTTGCGGGTATTGCCGGTTTTACGGCTTTTATAGTAGTCAGTCTGTAACCAGAACTCCCGGCGCGTATCCCATGAGGCCAGTTGCATGGTGAACTCCTGATACACTTCATCCATCACCGTGGGCGCAGGTGTGCTCAGGTTCAGCGTGTTGTTACGCGCATCAAGGTTATTGATAAACTGCTGCTGGACAAAATAATCGCCCAGCATGTTGACCGTGGGCCGATCGGTAATCGCCGTGGTGCTCCATACCTGTTTCATCAGCATGGAAGCCAGCCATGCCAGCAGTGCAAACAGCAGCGCCAGACCGACAATCCAGCGTTTGCCGCGCCAGAGTGCACAGCACAGGCCGCGAATATCCAGTTCGTTCTCCACAACGACAGAGGTCATAACAAGGAATCCTTATTCGGGTACTTAATAATTATTTTTTCACTTCGCTCGTGCTTTGCCAGCGGCGTTTGATACGGCGAACTTTGCGCGCAACGCGCCAGGCGTGTTTCAGGCAATAGCCGTAGAAACAAAACGCCACCAGAAACAGCAGCAACATCACCCACTCCGGGATGAAAGCCAGATACTCACCCAATACCCCGATACCCGCGAGGATCGCCGCCGCCGTGGTAATCAACAGAAATGCCTGCCGTGAGGTAAAGCCCGCACGCATGATCAGATGATGGATGTGCTGGCGGTCGGCAGAAAACGGACTCATCCCCTTACGCAGACGGCGATACATGATGGCAACCATATCCATCAGCGGGATGGCAATCAGCCATAGCGCCGTCACGGGCGTAATCGGGTGGCTCAGACCCTGAGTGGTTTCCAGTAAGATCCAGATAATGGTGAAACCGATCATGGTGCTACCGGCATCTCCCATAAACACTTTGTAACGCCGTCCGAGGAAACCCAGGTTGAGCAGAATATAGGGGATGGTGGCGGCAATCATGGCAAAGCACCACATCGCCAGACTGGTTTGGCCATCAAAATAAAGAATGATCCCCATCGCACCAAAGGTGACGCAGGATAAGCCTCCCAGCAGGCCATCAATACCATCGACCATATTGAAGGCGTTGATCGCTGCCCAGACGGCAAACAGCGTCAGCACGTAGCCAAACGGGCCAACAATCAATTCGAACGGGCCAACGATAAAGCCGAGACTAAGCAGATAGAGCTTGGCACCCGCCATCATCACGACGGCAACGGCGGCCTGTACCGCAGCACGAATCTTCACGCTGATGTCGAAGCGGTCATCCAGCGCGCCGACAAACACCAGCACGCCGGCGCAGCTGAGATACAGCAAAGCATGGGGAAGATAGTAGTTGGAAATGATAAAAGCGAAGCAGATCCCCGCGTAGACGGAGATGCCCCCGACAAGCGGAATAGCGCCATGGTGACGTTTTCTGGAGTTGGGTGTGTCAACCAGCCCGATCTTTTTAGCCGCTTTACGAGCAAAAAACAGGAACGCTAAGGAAAACAGAAAAACTATACCAAGTTCAGTACTCATAGTGAGTAAATTCACATTAACGCTCTCAGCTAAAATCGTGGACAACAATAAGCGAATTTTCCGCCTTTGCCGTTCATCCCGAGTCCTAATTCCGCCTCAGAAGTGTGCGTTTGATTAAAAAATAATCACTTCTGCCACAGTCATTATAAATACTCCCGACAGGCCTAATCCTAATGCCCGCAAATGAAAAACGCCACGTTAAGACGTGGCGTTAGTGATAAATCCTGGCAATTTGTGCGGAAAGAACGGCTGAGACGCCTTCCGCACCCGACGCGTCAGGAACGCTTCATCATATCGAAGAATTCGTCGTTGGTTTTGGTCATCGCCAGTTTGTTGATGAGGAACTCCATCGCATCGATCTCACCCATCGGATGGATGATTTTACGCAGGATCCACATCTTCTGCAGTTCTTCAGAGGAAGTCAGCAGCTCTTCTTTACGCGTACCGGAGCGGTTGTAGTCAATCGCCGGGAACACACGTTTTTCCGCAATTTTACGGGAAAGGTGCAGTTCCATGTTGCCAGTACCTTTAAATTCTTCGTAGATGACTTCGTCCATCTTCGAACCGGTATCAACCAGCGCAGTCGCGATGATGGTCAGGCTGCCGCCCTCTTCCACGTTACGTGCCGCACCGAAGAAACGCTTCGGACGATGCAGGGCGTTAGCGTCCACACCACCGGTCAACACTTTACCGGAAGCCGGAACAACGGTGTTGTAAGCACGCGCCAGACGGGTGATCGAGTCGAGCAGGATGATCACGTCTTTTTTGTGCTCAACCAGGCGCTTGGCCTTCTCGATCACCATTTCCGCAACCTGCACGTGACGGGAAGCCGGTTCGTCGAAGGTCGATGCGATAACTTCGCCTTTCACCAGGCGCTGCATCTCGGTCACTTCTTCCGGACGTTCGTCAATCAGCAGCACCATCAGCACGCAATCCGGGTGATTGTAGGCGATGCTCTGTGCGATGTTCTGCAGCAGCATGGTTTTACCGGCTTTCGGCGGTGCGACAATCAGACCACGCTGGCCACGGCCAATCGGTGAAGCCAGATCCAGCACACGTGCGGTCAGGTCTTCAGTTGAGCCATTACCCCGCTCCATACGCAGACGGCTGTTGGCGTGCAGCGGCGTGAGGTTTTCGAACAGAATCTTACTACGGGCGTTTTCCGGCTTATCGTAGTTAACTTCATTAACCTTCAGCAGGGCAAAATAACGCTCACCTTCTTTCGGCGGACGGATTTTACCGGAGATGGTGTCACCTGTGCGGAGGTTGAAGCGGCGGATTTGGCTGGGAGAAACGTAGATATCGTCGGGACCGGCGAGGTAGGAGCTGTCTGCAGAGCGGAGGAAACCAAATCCATCCTGCAGTATCTCCAGCACACCATCACCGAAGATGTCTTCGCCACTCTTGGCGTGCTGCTTCAGAATGGCGAAAATAATATCCTGCTTGCGCATACGCGCCAGGTTTTCCAGCCCCATATTTTCGCCGAGAGTAATCAGCTCAGAAACCGGCGTATTCTTTAATTCGGTAAGATTCATATGATGGGTTCTTAAACTCGGGGTAATTCTCGAAATGTTTGTCGTGAATGGTATGGCGAATATTCCATGCCTGTTTAATGGCTCTTTCTCGACTCTGCTCGACGGATATCGTCAGGGATGGCGATAAGGGAGCGAGGAGACGGTCGATAATGTTGCCAGGGGTACTAGCCGTCAGATTGCCAAACCACGAAAACGTTCAATGCGAATAGGGTCTGACAAAGGAAATCTTTAGATGCAAACTACAAGGTAAGTGCGTAATGCAGTATTGACAACTTATCACGCAAAAACGGAGACGTCCAGCAGTGGAGAAAAAATTCACCACTGCGGACGAAACACCGCGCTGGGGTTAGCCCAGGTTAGCGTTCAGGAACTCTTTCAGCTGGCCTTTTGACAGTGCGCCAACTTTGGTAGCCGCCACCTCGCCGTTCTTAAACAGCAGCAGGGTCGGAATGCCGCGAATGCCATACTTCGGCGCGGTGCCCGGGTTGTCGTCAATGTTCAACTTGGCGATGGTGAGCTTACCGTCGTACTCTTCTGCGACTTCATCAAGAATCGGTGCGATCATTTTGCAAGGACCACACCATTCAGCCCAGAAATCTACCAGTGTCACACCTTCTGCTTTCAGCACGTCAGTGTCGAAACTGTCATCGGTCAGGTGAACGATTTTATCGCTGCTCATGTTTTACTCCACAAGATTATGCCTGGCGAATTGGCGTAAAATTTACCAACGTAGGTTGACTTTATTTCATAGGATACGCTTTCGTAAAGCGATAGTAAGCTGATATTCTACCACACTATGAGCAAAACACACTTAACAGAACAGAAGTTTTCCGACTTCGCCCTGCACCCAAAGGTAGTGGAAGCCCTTGATAAAAAAGGCTTTCATAACTGCACGCCCATTCAGGCGCTCGCGTTGCCTCTTACGCTTTCAGGGCGTGACGTCGCGGGTCAGGCGCAAACCGGTACCGGCAAAACGATGGCGTTCCTGACGTCAACGTTTCATCATCTTCTTACTCATCCTGCTGCTGAAGGCCGTCAGGTCAATCAGCCGCGTGCTTTGATCATGGCGCCAACGCGTGAACTCGCAGTGCAGATCCATGCTGATGCAGAACCGCTGGCAGCCGCCACCGGCCTGAAGCTGGGTCTTGCCTATGGTGGCGACGGTTACGATAAACAGCTGAAAGTGCTGGAACAGGGCGTAGATATTCTGGTGGGTACCACCGGACGCCTGATTGATTACGCCAAACAGAACCACATCAACCTGGGCGCGATTCAGGTGGTGGTACTGGATGAAGCCGACCGTATGTTCGATCTCGGTTTTATCAAAGATATCCGCTGGGTGTTCCGCCGTATTCCTCCTGCAACACAGCGTCTGAGCATGCTGTTCTCCGCCACGTTGTCGTACCGTGTGCGCGAACTGGCGTTCGAACATATGAACAACGCTGAATACGTGGAAGTGGAACCGGAGCAGAAAACCGGCCATCGCATCAAAGAAGAGCTTTTCTATCCTTCTAACGAAGAGAAAATGCGTCTGTTGCAGACCCTGCTGGAAGAAGAGTGGCCGGATCGCGCCATCGTCTTCGCCAACACCAAGCATCGTTGTGAAGACATCTGGGGCCACCTGGCTGCCGATGGTCATCGCGTCGGTTTGCTGACCGGTGATGTGGCACAGAAAAAACGTCTGCGCATCCTCGACGATTTCACCAAAGGTGACGTTGATATTCTGGTGGCAACCGACGTTGCTGCGCGTGGTCTGCATATCCCTGCGGTCACCCACGTGTTTAACTATGATTTGCCTGACGATCGTGAAGATTACGTGCACCGTATTGGCCGTACTGGCCGCGCGGGAGCCAGCGGTCACTCCATCAGCCTGGCATGTGAAGAGTACGCACTGAACCTGCCAGCCATTGAGGAGTATATCGGTCACGGTATTCCGGTGAGCAAATACAACAGCGAAGCGCTGCTGAGTGACCTGCCGCCACCGAAACGTTTGACTCGTAACCGCTCTGGCAATGGCCCGCGTCGTGGTGGCAACAATGCCAACCGTCGTAGCGGCGCACCACGTAATAACAACCGTAAACGTTCGGGTTAAGCACACCATGCTAAGCGCATCGTCACTTTATGCTGCGATTGATCTGGGTTCCAACAGCTTTCATATGTTGGTGGTGCGCGAAGTCTCTGGCAGCATTCAGACGGTCGCGCGTATTAAACGCAAAGTGCGCCTGGCTGCCGGTCTGGACAAAGAGAGCCAGCTCTCAGCAGAAGCGATGCAGCGTGGCTGGCAGTGCCTGAAACTTTTCTCCGAACAGCTGCAGGATATTCCTCCTGAACAGATCCGTGTGGTCGCGACTGCCACGCTGCGTCTTGCCGCCAACGCACAGGATTTTCTTGCCACCGCAGAGCAGATTCTTGGTTGCCCGGTCAATGTGATCAGCGGCGAAGAAGAAGCCCGGCTGATTTATCAGGGGGTCGCGCATACCACGGGCGGTTCCGATCAACGTCTGGTGGTGGATATTGGCGGCGGCAGTACCGAACTGGTCACCGGCGTGGGCTCCCATGCCACAACGCTGTTTAGTTTGTCGATGGGCTGCGTAACCTGGCTGGAGCGCTACTTCAGCGATCGTCATCTGGCAAAGGAGAATTTCGCCCAGGCCGAACAGGCTGCCCGCGAAATGATTCGCCCGATCGTCGCTCCCCTGCGGGAAAACGGCTGGCAGATTTGTGTGGGTGCCTCTGGCACCGTGCAGGCGTTGCAGGAAATTATGGTCGCGCAGGGGATGGATGAACGTATCACCCTGAGCAAGCTGCAACAGCTGAAGCAGCGCGCCATTCAATGCGGCAAGCTGGAAGAACTGGAGATTGAAGGGCTGACGCTGGAACGTGCGCTGGTTTTCCCCAGCGGCCTGTCAATTCTGATCGCTATCTTTCAGGAACTCAGTATTGAGAGCATGACGCTGGCCGGTGGCGCACTGCGCGAGGGCCTGGTCTATGGCATGCTTCATCTGCCGATTGATCGTGATATCCGCAGCCGTACCCTGCAAAATGTGCAGCGTCGCTTTGCTATCGATGTTGATCAGGCCGAACGTGTCCGTCAACTGGCCGAAAGCTTTTTTCGTCAGGTGAGTACCAGCTGGAAACTGGATCATCGATGTCGCGATCTTCTTCTCAGCGCCTGCACTATCCATGAAATTGGCCTGAGCGTCGATTTCCGCCAGGCTTCACAGCACGCCGCTTACCTAATTCGCCACCTCGATCTTCCCGGTTTTACCCCCGCACAGAAAAAACTACTGGCCTGCCTGTTGCAGAATCAGAACGGCAGCATCGATCTCGCGCTCCTGACGCAGCAAAACGCCGTGCCACCGCGCCTGGCTGAGCGTCTGTGCCGTCTGTTACGTCTGGCGATTATTTTCTCCAGCCGTCGCCGGGATGACACCTTACCGGCGGTACGTTTGCAGGCGGATGATGACGCGTTGCACCTGACGCTGCCAGCAGGCTGGTTGCAGGCGCATCCGTTAAGAGCGGAATTGCTGGAGCAGGAAAGTCATTATCAGTCGTATGTACATTGGTTATTAACCCTGTCCTGATAGACCCCGTAGCCGCGCGATTTATCGCGCTGCTACGACGTTCCCTTTTTTGCATTCTCCAGCATCGCCCGTAACCCGGCGACACGCGTCTGCCCGGTTTTCATCCGTTCCTCGGCGCTCACCACTTTTTTCTCGCGTTCCCACACCACATCATCCTGCGGCAATTCCAGCAGAAAACGGCTCGGTTCCGGCCGCACCAGCTCGCCATACTGACGTCGCTCACGGCACAACGTAAAGGTCAGCTCCTTCTGCGCACGGGTAATCCCCACGTAGGCCAGACGACGCTCCTCCTCGATATTGTTTTCATCGATGCTGCTCTGATGTGGCAATAAACCTTCTTCCATCCCCACCAGATACACATACGGAAACTCCAGCCCTTTCGAGGCGTGCAGCGTCATCAGCTGTACCTGATCAACGTCTTCGTCACTCTCCCCGCGCTCCATCATGTCGCGCAGGGTAAAGCGTGTGACCACCTGCGCCAGCGTCATTGGCTCGTCCAGCTCGCTTCCTTCCAGCATTTCTGTCATCCACTGGAACAGCATATTGACGTTTTTCATGCGCATTTCAGCCGCTTTCGGGCTGGGTGAGGTTTCAAACAGCCAGCTTTCGTAGTCGATGCCGCGAATCAGGTCGCGAACCGCATTCACCGGCTCGCGCTCCGTCAGCTGAATCACCTCATTCAGCCAGCCGGTAAAACGTTGCAGATGCTCCAGCCCGCGACCGCTCAGGGTTTGCCCCAGCCCCATATCAAAGCTGGCGTTAAACAAGCTCTTGTTACGCAGCGTGGCCCACTCGCCGAGTTTTTGCAGCGTGGCCGGTCCGATCTCACGGCGCGGCGTATTCACGATACGCAGAAAGGCGCTGTCATCTTCGGGGTTGGTCAGCACGCGCAGGTAGGCCAGCAGATCTTTAATCTCCGGTCGGGAGAAGAATGAGGTGCCACCCGAAATCCGATACGGAATACGGTTCTGCATCAGCTGTTTCTCAAATACCCGCGACTGATGGTTGCCGCGGTAGAGAATGGCGTAGTCCTTGTATTGCGTCTTATTGATAAAGTGATGCGCAATCAACTCCCCTGCCACGCGCTCCGCCTCATGATCTTCATTGTTGGCCATCAGCACCTTCAACTCGCTGCCGACACCCAACTCGGAGAACAGGCGTTTCTCAAACACATGCGGATTGTTGGCAATCAGGATATTGGCGGCTTTGAGGATGCGCTGCGAGGAACGGTAGTTCTGCTCCAGCTTTACCACCTCCAGCGCCGGAAAATCTTCTTTCAGCAGCACCAGGTTTTGCGGGCGGGCACCACGCCAGGAATAGATCGACTGATCATCGTCGCCCACCACGGTAAAACGCGCCCGTGCGCCCACCAGCAGCTTAACCAACTCATACTGGCTGGTGTTGGTGTCCTGATATTCATCCACCAGCAGGTAACGAATACGCTGTTGCCAGCGTTCCCGGACGTCCTGATTACGTTTCAGCAGCAGCGTCGGCAGCAGGATCAAATCGTCAAAATCCAGCACGTTGCAGGCTTTCAGATGTTGATCGTACAGCTGGTAGCAATGGGCAAAAATCTGGTCACGCTGTGATTTCGCCAGCCCTGCTGCGCCCTGCGGGTCCACCAGGTCATTTTTCCAGTTGGAAATGGTGGAAATCAGTTGCTGCACCAGCGTCTTGTCTTCTTCCAGCCATTGTTTAGTCAGGTCTTTCAGCAGTGCCAGCTGATCCTGATCGTCGAACAACGAAAAGGTGGATTTCATACCCAGCGCGGCATATTCGCGCTTAATAATTTCCAGCCCCAGGGTATGGAAGGTGGAGATCATCAGGCCACGCGCCTCTTTGCGCCCCAGTGTCTGCGCGACGCGCTCTTTCATCTCGCGCGAGGCCTTGTTGGTAAAAGTCACGGCGGCGATATGGCGTGCCTGATAGCCACACTCGCGGATCAGATGGGCGATTTTATTGGTGATTACACGGGTTTTACCCGAGCCAGCACCGGCCAGCACCAGGCAGGGACCGGTGACAAATTCGACAGCACGTTGTTGGCCGGGGTTTAAACGCATAGCGGAAATTCACTCAGTTAAATCAGAAGGAGGCGGGTATAATGCGCGACGATTATACACAACTGAGACCGAATCATGGCGAAAACTGCGGCGGCTTTACACATCCTGGTGAAGGATGAAGCACAGGCAAAAGCGCTGCTGGCTCAGCTGGAAAAAGGGGCTAACTTCCAGCAGCTGGCAAAAAAACACTCCACCTGTCCCTCCGGACGTAACGGCGGCGATTTGGGCGAGTTTCGCAAAGGCCAGATGGTGCCGGCCTTTGATAAGGCGGTGTTCAGCTGCCCGTTATTGCAACCTTACGGACCGGTGAAAACCGCCTTTGGTTACCACATCATCAAGGTACTGTGGCGTAACTGATCATTTTTTCTGCTTCATCTGCTGCAATACCTTGCTGCACTGATTGCTATCGGTGTCGCTCGGTGAAACCAGCGCCAGCAGTGCCGCAGCCGGTGCCAGCACCGTCCCCAGCGCCACAGCGGCGGCACCACGGGCAATCAGTGGCCCGGCTTTCACCCCGGCGTCAGGGTTTTTAAAGGTGCCACGCACGTAAAGTGGAGAACGCAGCGTAATGATGCGCACGCCTTTGCTCTCCGGATCGATGGTTAAATCGAGGCGCTCATTGGCAAAGTTGGCACTGCCTGACACATTAATCACCGCGTTCTCGGTATCAAACACAAACAGCTGCGGTGTCGCCAGCCCGTTGCGGATCGTGAGATTGGTGGCGGCGCAGTTGATACGCACCTCATCATCGCCAAAAATCTTCCCGACCACATAATTCCCGACATTCAGCCCGGCGATCTCCATCAGGCTGCGGCTGATCAGTCCATCGTTCATCAACAGCTTCAGCTCACCGTTGCTGGTTGCCAGCAAATCAGCCACCGAATTACCGGTGCCACTCAGCGTCGCGTCGCCATTTAACTGGCCCAGGCTTTTCTGCATCGCCTGCACATCAGGGAACAGCTGGCGCAGTTTCAGTTTACGCACATGCAAATCCGCGCGGCCGCGCATCGGTGTCCGGTCGCCTTCGAGATGGATGGTGGAGTTGAGCGTCCCTCCCGCCATGCCAAAACGCAGCGGATCGAGACGTAAATCCCCGTTATTCAGCTGCAAATGGGTATAAAGATCGCTTAACGGCAGCGAATTGCTGTGTTCGATACGTTTGCCGCTGAACTTCACATCGGCGTCCATGGCGTTCCAGCTTTTCGTGGCAAACTTGTCGTGCGGCAGCACACGATCGGCGGGTTGCGTAGAGGCTTCGCCACGCCGCGCTTTCGCCTGCTGAGTTTTCTCGCTGCCCTTACCGGAGTTGACGCCAATCAACGGCCCGAGATCGGCCATGCGCAGCTGATTGGAGGACAGATCGCCGGTCAGCGTCGGACGCGGTTTTTGCTGACGGTAAATCAGCGACCCATGAATATCGCTGTCACCGATATGGCCATTGAAGTTTTCATAGCGGAACAACGGCCCTTTACCATCGTTGAAACGCGCGATCAGGTGCCCATCGGTTTCATACGGCGGCGTATCCGGTAACAACACGCCGGTTAAACCATACAAATTCGCCAGCGTGTCGCCAGCAAAGCGCAGCCGCACATCCAGCCCACCGAGATTGAGCGGATCCTGCAAAGTCCCATCAACGCGTACCCGCGTGGTGCCATTACGCACATCAACCTGCAACGGGAACGGCGTGGTCTGACTGCGCAGCGATAACATGCCACCTATTTTGCCCTCACCATCCAGACGTTGATTGTTGTAGGTGCCGCTGGCTTTCCAGCCGAACACGAAGTCACCCGCCCCCTGCTGCTGATCGTTACCGCCCGCCACCTGCGCGTAAGGCACCGGTTTACCCAGCGGGTTGATGGTGACACTGACATCGGCCTGGTTGATGGCATCGATATAGCGAATCTGGCCCTGATCGAACAGGATATTATCGAGACGGAACGACCATGCCGAAGGCGCAGCATTGGCATCGCTGTTGTTGTGACTTGCGAGGTTGAAAGTCCAGTTGTTGTGTTTGTCGGCGGTTTGCACCAGGCGGGCATCGGGTTGTTGCAGTTTAATCCACGGCAGATACACCTGCTTATGCAGCAACGCCAGCGGCGCTAAGGTCGCTTCTGCCCGCTGCAAATGTACCATGGTGACATCCGCAATCGCCGGAGGATTGCCCAGCATGATGTCGTCCGCATGGACCTGCGGCCACGGCACCCAGCTGCGCCAGCCCGGTTCTGCGCGATTGCGTACCCAGCTGACACCCAAATCGCCGCGAATGGCGAAAGGTCGATTCAGTTCTGCCGAGACTTTCTGGTTGATAGTTGGCTTCAGGCGGTTCCAGTCAAAGGTTGCAATCACAACCACGACCACCACAACCAGCAACAAAAAAATCCCGATAACCCAGCTCAGGACTTTTCCTGTTCGAGACATGCTGCTTCCTCCTTGCCCTTCCACGTCTCATTTAAAGATAGTCGAGACGCTGGGGAACGGCATCAGGGAAGCGCTAAGGCCATGTTTTCCAGCTCGCTAAAGGGAACCGGACGGGAGAAGAAATAGCCTTGTGCGGCCAGCGCTGGCGAGCTGCGCACCTGTTGCCACTCTTCCTCGGTTTCCACCCCTTCGACGATGACACCGTTGCAATAACGATTGATCAGCGCCAGCAACATGGAAAACAACATGCGGCCTTCTTCGGTAGAACGCAGCAGAATAAACAGCTCACGCGACAGCTTGATATAGTCGTAACGCAGTTCAGTCAGTGCTGAAAAGTTCGCCATCCCGGAGCCGAAATCATCCAGCCACAGCGGCCCCAGTTCTGGCATCTGCGCAATCATTTCTTCCTGCGGCAACACATGGTGTTCGGTGAGTTCAAAACGTACCCAGGGCAGTTGGGCAATCAGGCTACGAATCTGCGGATGCTGCTGGATCGCCAGCAACGTCGGACCATCAATATTGACCGATGCCACCAACTGACGCTGACAAAAAAGGACCGACCACTGCATCAACAGTTCAAGCTGTTCCTGCACCACATCAAGACGCTGCGCAATATCCAGCGCGTCAAAATAGATTTCCGGCGAAAGCCTTTTTTCTGGTGCGGATGGGTGCGTCACCGCAGTCAGTAATTCAATAGCCAGCAAGCGGCCTGAGACCTGGTAGATCGGCTGGAAAGTATAGAATCGTTGGCACTGCTGCCAGAAGAGACGCGTTTCCTGTTGTTGCTCCAGTTCAATTGAAGAAGGCAGCCGATGACTTAATTTCTTCATCACCATGGTTTTTTCCTGGTAGGTGGTGAGTGCCTGCAAATAGCATCTCAGCGGCAATTATCGGCTATCACCTGGATAACTTTATCAACCGAGCAGCCACACGAGCTCTTGAGTGTAACAGTGCATGTCGCGCTTAATCGGTAAAACAAACGGCGGTTTGGCCGCTAAATCACTGCCAAAAAGCCACTTTTCAGCCTTAAGTGGAATTAAAACGCCGTTTTGAAAAACATTGACTGCTGCCATACCAGACGCGAGACTAGAGGCAGAATTCACTACAGGCCGAAGACCATGACGCAGAAGAAAATCGCCATCATTGGCGAATGCATGATTGAGCTGTCCGAAAAAGGTGAGAACATCAAACGCGGTTTTGGCGGCGATACGCTGAATACCGCGGTATATCTGGCGCGCCAGTCTGATACTGAGCAGCTGCGCGTTGATTACGTTACCGCACTCGGCACCGACAGCTTCAGTGACCAGATGATTGCCACCTGGCAGCAGGAACAGGTACAGACCGATTTAATCCAGCGCCTCGACAATAAAATGCCCGGCCTGTACTTCATCGAAACCGATGAACACGGCGAACGTACCTTCTGGTACTGGCGCAGCGATGCTGCCGCACGTTACTGGCTCGATAGTCCGCAATCTGACGCGATTTGCCAGCAACTGGCGGATTACGATTATCTCTACCTGAGCGGTATCAGTCTGGCGATTTTGCCCGCAGCCAGCCGTGAGAAGCTGATGACGTTGCTCAGCGCCTGTCGCCGTAACGGTGGCACCGTGATTTTTGATAATAACTACCGTCCGCGCCTGTGGGCAGACAAGGCCAGCGCACAGCAAGCCTACGCCGCGATGTTGCAAAACACCGATATCGCCTTTCTGACGCTGGATGACGAGCATCTGCTGTGGGGCGAGCAGCCGCTGGAATCGGTCATTGCCCGTACACGCGCGGCAGGAGTCGCGGAAATCGTCATCAAACGCGGGGCGGAATCCTGCCTGGTGGCGGTGGGTGATGCGCCGCTGGTTGATGTGCCCGCCATCAAGCTGGCGAAAGAAAAAGTGATCGATACCACTGCCGCCGGAGATTCATTTAGTGCAGGCTATCTGGCGCTGCGCTTGCAGGGTGCCGATCCGGCTGCCGCTGCTGCACGCGGTCATCTCACCGCCAGCACGGTGATTCAGCATCGTGGCGCGATTATCCCGCTGGATGCCATGCCACAGTAATCGGCTAACGCCCTGCCAGCCAGGGCGTTTTTTCGCCAGCCAATCATTACCCCGGCTAACGATCCCGCCATGATAATTTGCCTTAGCACAACACTTCCCACTAAAAACCCCTCTTATTGCCAGAGCCGATCCAAAACCGGTCCAGAACGGGTATTCGCACTTTAACCTGACTTAAGATCTAATTTTAAATTCAATAGGTTATGGCAACAAAAATGTGCGCCAGGTATTGTCCGAATCTCGTCTGAACGCAGGTTTTCGGCTGGACGATTGTCGCAAAAAAGACCATGTTTTAATCAACAACAGCAGGAAGCTGTTGATCCGGCCGCGACAACAAGAAAGACAACATAACTCGCTCAGGACTGATTTATGCACACAGAAATTATCAATATCTGGCCGCACGGTGATGCTCCGGGTGCCAGTGACTCACGCGCACAACCGCAAATTGTCGATCTCGCCAAAGAGTATGAACCCTATGATCGTGCCGCCACGGGCGTGCGCTGCCCGGAAATGGCGATCTGGCATCCACAGGATTCCAACGGCATCACGCTGCTGGTCGCGCCTGGTGGTGGTTATCAGCGGGTGCTTATCGATCGTGAAGGCAGCGCGCTGGCCACCTTCTTCACCGCGATGGGATACACGCTGGCAGTGATGACCTACCGTCTGCCGTATGACGGCCATCATGAAGGACCAGACGCTCCGCTGGCAGATGCGCAGCGAGCGGTGCGGGTGCTACGCGATCGGGCGCAGCGCGGGATGAACGGTAAATATATTGTGATGATGGGCTTCTCCGCAGGTGGGCATGTCGCTGCCAGCCTGGGCACGCGATTCGCCGAGAAGATCTATCCGGTCCAGGATCAGGCTGACAGCTTTTCTCCACGGCCCGACGCGATGGTGCTGATTTACCCGGTGATCAGCATGCGTGATGGCCTGGCGCACGAAAGTTCGCGCACCCGCCTGCTGGGTGCCTGGCCGGATCAGAAAACGATTGAGGCTTATTCGCTGGAAACCCGGGTGCACAGCCAGACGCCACCGACGTTGCTGGTCCACGCGGCAGACGATGAGACGGTATCGGTCAATAACAGCATGGTGTTCTTTAGCGCACTGCGGGAAAACCAGGTACCGGCAGAAATTCACTTCTATCAAAAAGGCGGCCACGGATTTGGCATCCGTGGCGTCGCCGATTTGCCGTTAGCCAGCTGGCCAATGCTGGTGACCGAGTGGCTACGGGCCAAAACCTGAGACTTATGACGACGGTGGAGCCAGCTCGCTACCGCTGGCATTGCCGTCGTTTTTGCCATCATCCGGTGTGGCTGGCGTCACAGGGGTCGCTGGCGGGGCCATCACTTTATCCCAGCCTTCCTGCAACATCTTCACATTCGTTTCCGCTTCACCTTCCGGCTGAATCAGCACCATGGTCAGTTCCTGCGTCAGTTGCTGGCGCAATTCCTGATTGAGCTGGTCGCGGGTTAAACTGCCGAGAAATGCCTGACGCAGCTTCTGATATTGCTCTGGCGCGATATCGACCACCGCATTCTGCTGCGAGCGCAGGCGCTGCCCCATCAGAATATCCGTGTCAGTACGCGCATAGGTTGCGAACAGTTTGTTCAGCTCCAGCAGCTTCTGCGCCATCAGCGCATCAAACTCGTCCTGCGGTAAACCCTTATCACGCACTGCCGCCAGTTCTTTCGCCACCAGATTCATATTCTGCTGTAGCGAGGCGTTAGGGCTATCCATATTGATGGCACACTGCGCACGCTGATACAGCACACGACAATCGAAGCCCACCTGCACGCTTTGCGCTTTGCTATCGCCCAGCGCACGCTGCACATGCCAGAACAACGCTTCGCGTGCCAGGTCACTCTGCCAGTAATGTTCCAGGTTTTGCGAATCACGAATCGGCTGCCACGCGGTATCCCATACCAGCGACAGTCGATCCTGATTCATCGCGCCGTTCACCAGGTTCACCGGCTGATGCGGCAGCGGCGACAGCGTCGGCATCGCCGCCGGTGACAGCCGTTTGCCCTGTAACGCCGAGAACGCTTTATTAATCTGCTCCGCCAGGCTGCGGCTATCGACATTGCCGACGACATACAGCGTCATGGCATCAGGCGTGTACCACTGTTGATAGAAACTTTTCAGCTGCGCAATATCCACCGGCGCACGCGGCTGCTGGCCGGGGTCGTGCGCCAGCAGCGCAGAACCTTTCAGGCGGTAGCGCCACCAGACATCCTGGGTATTGGGTGGCCAGGTGGCGATGGGATCGGACGCGCTCAGCGCGCTTGCCACCACCTGTTCATTCAGCGTCATTTTGCCTGCAGTTGCCGACAGCCAGCTCAGCGCTTCTTTCAGCAGTTCCGGCCGGTTATTGGGCAGGCTCAGATTGTATTGGGTGAAATCATACGACGAAATCGCCGGTGGTAAGGGACGATGAGGATCCATCGCCTGCTGCCACAGCGCACGTTGCTGATTGGTGTCGAGCGCGGCGTTATGCACCAACGCCAGACGCGGTAACAAATGGCTGAAACCGGTTTGCTGTGCACTCTCCACCAGCGAACCGGTATTAACGATCAGGCGTAGCTCAATACGGTCGCTGGGACGCTGCGGCGTAGTCAGCAGCTGCCAGCTAAAACCATTGTCCAGTTTGCCTTCCTGCCAGGCGGGATCAGGCTGGAGCGTTTCGGCGTGGACGCTGAAACCGGATGCCGCCAGCAGCCATCCGCCAACCAAAAGCCGAATTCTGGTGCCCTGCATGTGAACCCCTATCAAACAGATCAACACTCGTTATCACGGCACGTTTGGTCGCGCGAAGGGCGACCAGTGCGGCAGTTTGCCGCCACGTTTATTCTTCAACTGACTCTTTGACCACAAGATGGCCAGGAAGTCGCGCAACGAGGTGAAAAACCGGGAAAAAAATCAATGGGGTTTATTATGCAAATGCCCGCTGTGAGGGCAAGTCACAGCGGGCATTTCCCGGCAAATTAACGCAATTGCTGCTTTACAGTGAAGATTCTGGTGCGTTTTTTACCTTTTTCGCTGAAGAAAGCGTCTCCTGCAATTGCTGCTCATCCAGCTGGCCGACCCACTTCGCGACCACCACCGTCGCCACACCGTTACCGACGAGGTTAGTCAATGCACGCGCTTCGGACATAAAACGGTCAATGCCCAGAATCAGCGCCAGACCCGCCACCGGCAGATGCCCTACCGCCGACAAGGTCGCAGCCAACACGATAAAGCCACTGCCGGTCACACCCGCTGCGCCCTTCGATGACAACAGCAGCACCACCAGAAGAGTGACTTGATGGAAGACGTCCATATGGGCGTTGGTCGCCTGAGCGATAAACACCGCGGCCATCGTCAGATAAATAGAGGTGCCGTCAAGGTTAAACGAGTAACCCGTTGGGATCACCAGCCCCACCACCGATTTCTTACACCCGAGGCGTTCCATCTTATCCAGCATACGCGGCAGCGCGGATTCTGAGGAGGAGGTGCCCAGCACGATCAGCAACTCTTCTTTGATGTAAGCCACGAATTTAAAGATGTTGAAACCGGCAACGCGGGCAATCAGCCCCAGCACCACCACCACGAACAAAATACAGGTGATATAGAAACAAATAATCAGCTGGCCGAGCTGCACCAGCGAGCCGACCCCGTATTTCCCGATGGTGAAAGCCATGGCACCGAAAGCACCAATCGGAGCCAGACGCATAATCATATTGATGATGCCAAAGATGGTTTTAGAGAAGCTTTCGATCACGTTAAAAATCAGCGTGCCTTTATCACCGAGGCGATGCAGAGCAAAACCGAATAAAATCGCGAACAACAGCACCTGCAGGATGTTGCCGCTGGCAAAGGCACCGATCACACTGTTCGGGATCACATCCAGCAGGAAGGCAACCACGCCCTGCTGTTCCGCCTGCTGGGCATAAACCGCCACTGCTTTGGCATCCAGCGTGGCAGGGTCAATGTTCATTCCCGCGCCCGGCTGAATCACGTTGACCACAATCAGGCCGATAATCAGCGCGATGGTGCTGACAATTTCAAAATAGAGCAGCGCAACCGCGCCAGTCCGCCCAACTGCTTTCATGCTCTCCATGCCGGCAATACCGGTCACCACCGTACAGAAAATCACGGGGGCGATGATCATCTTGATCAACTTAACAAAGCCATCCCCGAGCGGCTTCATCTGCGCGCCTAACTCAGGATAAAAATGGCCTAACAGAACGCCGATGCCAATGGCAACCAGCACCTGAAAATAGAGGCTTTTAAACAGCGAGGTTTTCATAACAGGTGTCCAGTGAAGACGGATTTCACCGTCATTTATGTAATGTATTGATGGAGCGATGTCGTGCTGCCACAGGATCATCGGAGAAGACCCTGCCGACCTCAGGGAAAATAACATCCGGTTAACAGGATTAATATAGGGTTACATTCCTTACAAAAGTTACAAAACTCTAACTATGAACTGAAACGCTTCAGCAAACCAGAGTTGTGCTATTTCGCAAGGAAAATCAATCAATCAGGTGATTATTCGGTGGGTGATAACTTGTCAAGCCAGCGTTGATTAAAGACATGCAGCGGCAGCGCCTCGGCGTAGAGATAGCCCTGACCAATGGTGATGCCGCGTGCCAGCAGCCAGTCACGTTGTTCAGCGGTTTCCACCCCTTCGGCAATCACATCCAGATGGATAATATCCGCGATAGCGGCCACGATGCGTACCATGGTGTCATCATCCGGCAGAACGGCAACAAAGCTGCGATCCATCTTTAACTTATTCACCGGCAACGCTTTGAACTGATGCAGATAGTTGAGGTTGGAATAGCCCATCCCGAAATCATCCAGTGCGACGGCCACACCGGTCTGCTGGAGCATCCGCAGCAACGCCATCGCCTGCTCTGCATCGCCAATCTGAGCGGTTTCGGTAATCTCCAGCACAAAGTTGCCCGGCGTAATACGATGGCGCGCCAGCAGCCCTTGCAAATGACTGACCACGCTGGGGTCGCGCAGCTGCACCGCCGAGATATTGACGCTGAGCGGGATATTAATGCCCTGCTTTTGCCACGCGGCGATAATGCGGCAGGATTCTTCAAACACCCAGCGGCCAATTGAGGCAATTACACCAATTTCTTCAGCGCTGGCGATAAACTCTTCCGATAACCCCCAGCTGCCATCAGGCTGACGCATGCGCAACAGCGCTTCTGCTCCGGCCAGCTCCCCGGTCGCCATATTGATTTGCGGCTGCAGATACAGCGCAAACTCTTCATCCTGCAACCCCTGCAAAATGTCATGCTCCTGGGTTAAGCGCTTCTGCGCCCGCTCGGTCAGCGCCGGGTCGAAGAACAGGATCTGGTTTTTCCCCTGGTGACGCGCCGACATCATCGCCGAAGTGGCGCGATCAAGTTGTTCACTGGCGGTAATGGGGGAGTCGTCATGTAACGCGAGGCCAATGCTGGCGTTAGGCCGCAGCTGCAATTGTTGCAGGTTGACCGGCTGGTTGATGCGCATCATCAGATTGCGTGCCAGCCGCATCGATCGAAAGGGGTTGTGCGCACGCTTCATCAGCAACGCGAAGTCGCTGGGTCCGGTTTGTGCCAGCAGCGTATGGTCATCGATAGTGCTGCGAATTTTCTCCACCAGCGTCAGCATCAGGGTGTCGCGCTGGTCATCGCTCAACACCCCGTTCGCGTCCTGCAAGGTTTCGATGCGGATCACCATCACCCCCCAGGGATTATGACGATGCGGGTGGCTGAGATGCTGATCGAGCAGGGCCAGAAACAACGCGCGGTTCGGCAAATCGGTGACGGCAAAATGCGTGGTCAGTCGGCTCATTTCATCGTGAATCGACTCCAGTACCTGCTGGTTACGATTATAACTGCGGATCAACATACCAATTTCGTCGTCGCGGTGATTGTTGGGCAGCGTCAGCTTATGCGTCAGGATTGACTGCGGCGGTAGCTCCTGCAAATCACGCGAAATATTGCGTAGCGGATGCACCACCAGCCGGTTGATACACCAGCTGATGGATACTGACAAAATCAGCGCCAGCAGCAGATAGGTGGTGATCATCGTCGCCAGGGTACTGAGGATGAACTGATAGACCCGGGATGAATCAGCCTGTAATACCAGGTAGGCAATCGGCTTCGGTAGCCCGGTACGTTCTACCGAATAAAGTGGCAGCGTAATTTGTACCGGTAACTCAAATAAACGCGCCACCAGTCGCGGTATCGGTTTCTCAACTTCAAAATCCGCGTGCAGCGCCTGAAACGCATTGGGCAGCACCACATCGGCGCGTGACAGAATGCCTGCCGGTTTCAGGGTATTAAGAATGCGTTCGGCCTGGGGAATATCGGCTTTTAACACCGCTTCGGACAGCGGCTGGCGCACGGTATGCGCCACGTTCTCCATCTGCTGGGCGTAGTCAATCCTGCGCTGCTGCACAAAATGAAATAGCTGGATGACGATAAAAATACAGATGGTAACCAACGCCACGGTGGAGACTGTGGCCATCTGCTTAATCGTTAAGGAACGACTGACGCGCAACAAAATCTCTCCTGGCAACTCTTAGCCGTGTTATCAGACAGGAAAATGCGCAGCAAGTATATCCCAGATCACGGTTTTTTTTCGCCGGGAGAAAGTCGCAAAATCGGCGGGAGAAGGGATAAAAGACATTATTCGGATTAATGAACGCACCGCTACAACAATGCGCAATAAATTGCGCCGCTACGGTAGGTGCAATCATTGGTAGCGGCGCGATTTATCGCGCGTTTTTAGCGTGAATTGCTATTGTGGATAAGCCACCCAATCGCCGCCATTAAGGCGAATCCAGGGTTTGCCCTGATACATCATCACCACCGCATTATCGTTTTCCGAGACCACCGGCGTTTGCGGCAGATTATCGGTCAGCGCTGACATATTCACATTCGGCGCATTAAATACCTGGCCATCCACCACGCGGGAAATAATCTCTGAAAGTGCCAGCATGCTGGTTGGCGTATTGATGGTCAGGGGCTGGCCCTGATGCGGTGCCTTCATCCCGACAAAACTGATCCCCACCGGCACATGGGTAATTGACGGGCTGGGGATATCACGCAAACCGGACATCTGCATCTTATCGCCCTGCAACGCAGCACCATGCTCTGGCACCACCAGCACCATCACGCGCCGCCCGGATTTCTCCAGATTGGTCAGGAAGGTATCCAGCTGATCAAACAACACTTTGGCACGCGGTTGCCAGGGCGCAGTGCGGGTGCTGCCCAGTTCGCGTGTGCCGTCATGCAGCGGGATCAGGTTATAGAAGGTGGCGCTGCGCGCATCGTTACTCTTGCTGCGTTCATCCAGCCAGCGCTGCATCAGTTGGCCATCGTTAAACACCGTCGAGCCATCAAACGAGGTCAACTCTGGCGCGATACCATTTTGCGACATCAGCGGAGCCTGCATATCGCCATAATCACGCAACTCTTTCAGATAGTTACCGAACACGCCGGTATGGTCCATCATCAGTTCCTGTTTGAAACCGAGTTTGGCCAGGTTATCAAACAGGTAACAACGCTGATCGGTGGCCTTGTACAGATTGCTGTGCGAGGCCTGTCCGCAGCTGGCGCGCAGCAAACGAATCCCCGCCGGGCCGCTATAGCCGGTGGCCGAGTTGTAATTATCCAGCATGATGTCGAAGTGGTGCCACAGCGGATGATTGCGCAGCTGAGCCACATCCAGATCGGACCACGACAACGAACAAATGTTGATCACCAGAATATCGAACGGCTGTGAATCCGCAGGCAGGCTGTCCGGGAAATGGGTGACGCGCTGGCGTTCGCTGTCGTAAAAACGGTTGAGCCAGGCGGTCAGATTGGCACTGGTCGGCGGCGCAGATTGATCGAGTGCATCCGGCGTTTTACCCGCCACGGCGGGCTGATCATTCAGCACCACCTCTGGCGTGGCGGCTTTACCGGGCAGCAGAGTGAAAGAGGGACCGGCAATGTTGACGACATTCAGCCCAATCAGCGCCACCGACACCAGCACCGTGATGCGGATCCATTGTGCGACAAACAGATACAGCACCAGCAGCACAAAGGCTGCGCCAATCATCTCCCAGTTGATAAAACGGTCAAGCAGATCCAGCAGGTAGGCAGTGGAGAAACCCGCCACCTGATCGCCCTGGCTGAGAATCGAGTTCAGACCCGGCAGCCAGGTATCGTGCCAGAACAGACCAAAGCCTATCGGCAGTGATACCCAGTTCCGCAGCCGGTGCCAGCGCAGCGATGGCAGCGGAAACAGCAGCCACGCGAGAAACACCAGGTTGCTCAGCGCATGAAAGTTCAGGTAGCCATACCACAGCAGGCCAAACTTAAGCAGAAAATAGAAATTCCAGCCGCCGAGTCCACGCCACCAGCCGCTTGCCAAAGATTTTTTATCGCTCATTACGGTTTGGTATCCGTTTTGGTTGTATTCCGTTGCCAGACACCTTCCGACTTCAGCGCACGAGCGGGCAGCAGGCGCATCAGCAAGCTATTACTGCTGCGCGGTAGCCAGCGGACCAACAGGGATTTAAGAAATAACAGAATCACTAACAGCAGGATGATGACCTGTACCCAGTCCATAAGTGTCATCAGCGCGGTACTCCGTCAATGTTCAGGGTAATCGGCTGGGGAACCTGCGCCGCGCGCGGATGAGGCGCAGAGGGGGACGGCTCCGGGTTAATCGCCACCGGCACGGCTGGCAGATCATGCTGCGTCACCGGCGTCAGCTGGCTCATTTTATGTACTTCCGACACAATCTGGTTGTCCTCAAACCACACCATACGGTTGCTGAACAACTCGTCATGGGGCAGCGAAAAAATAGATTTCAACGCAATATCCAAATCGTTAAAACGACAGGAGGAAAGGAACAGGTAGATACGGTCATCACGCTGTGTCACCAGGTCGCCAAAACGACGGGGCTTACACAGGGTCAGCACCTGTTCCGGTTTCAGCTGGGGTACCGGACGTAGCGCCACCATCAATCCTTTATCGTTTTCTGGCAGCAGCGTATTTTTCATCAGCTTTTGCACCGCGCGGCAAAACCCCTCCAGCGGCAGATAACCGCGTTGCTGTAACGGCTGCAACGCCTGCATCAACGCCGGGAGGTCCGCCGGTACATGGCGGGTAAACTGCTGGCCCTGAATCCCTTCCAGCGTGGTCAGAAAACGCGACAGGGTTGCCGCTGTCGGCACAATGGCATTGATACCGCACGCCAGCAGCAGGCGTTCGTCGCTGTAGCGCAGGCTGGTATTCATCTCCCGCACCACAATTTTCAGTGCGTTACCGCGCGAGCGACGCAAACTATGGACCATTTTTGCCAGGGTATTGATGTCGTGGTTATTGGCGAGGCTGAAGATCACCGTGGCCGCGTTGGCCTGCTGCGCGCGGGTATACACCCCATCATTATTGCTAAACAATCGCCACTGCGCGGACAGTGGTGGCGCTCCTTCCAGCACGCTTTCCTCAGCGAGAAATTGATTCTCATCATTGAGGCTGAGCGGAATATTTTGTTCTGCCTCGCTGGCAGCGATAAATTGTTGATCGAGGAAATTGAGCCGGATAGCGCGGTCGGCCAACAAACGATCGGCGGAATACCACCAGTTAATTCGATATTGCCAGCTATCCTGTTCATACTCTAAATGCGCGACACCATCAACCTGGCGAAAATAACGCTGCAAATGATTGCGCAGGTTAATTATTGATGTACCAGAAGTTATTACCAGCAACGTCATTTGTTTTTCCATTAACAGCCGACGCATTCGTTTCAGCCAGAGGGTCAACTCATCCGGTGATAATTTTTCCCACTGCGCGGTATTACTAAAAAACAGCAGCAGCCCATTTTTTCTATTCAACACGCGCGCAAAATCATTAACCAATTGTAACAGGCTGGATTTATTCGACGGCAGCGAAAATAACGGAATGCGTGCCGGTCCGCTTAACGGTTCCGGGGTCAGCAACGCAGCCGGTTTTTCACCCGCGCTTATCAGGGTGACCGCCTGCTGATGACTAACTACCTGACGCAGCAACGATCGCGCATCCTCTGGCCTTTGGCAGGTTATCCAGTAAAGCCCTGGCGTTTGCAGCGTAATTAATTCCTGCTGAACCTGTTGCAGGCCGAGCGCATAGAGATTTTTCATATTAGATTCGCGATCTGAACAATCCAGGCTAGTTTATTATAGACGGCAGCGATTGGAACTGTTGAAATAAAAAATAAGCGCACTAACTCAAATCACATTGATCTGTGTGGGTGTTTAACGTTTTCCTCAACGTTAAACTTATCTCAAATAAATATAACCATTTTTCATCCGTTGTCGTTTTTCCGGTGGCAAAAAAGTAATGAAAACAGAAAATGCCTTTTCACTGGTATCACGTACCAGTGATGAGCAGGATGACATAAATGCCCTGAGTGAGGCCTTTTCATTAAAGGCGTTTCACTACATTGATATTGCCCGCGCAGAGCGTTTGAATACCCTGGTGTCGTGCTGGCCGCTGCTCCAGGAATTAGCTGCCGCACAGGAGTCTGAACGCTAATGCCGGTCATTGCTCTCCAGGGGCTGCGTGGCGGCTGTGGCGCTACCGCGCTGTGTGCGGCACTCGGCTGGGCGCTGAATGCGTTACAGGAATCGGTGCTGGTCATCGATCTTTCTCCTGCAAATCAACTGGCTACCCACTTCAATCTCGCCGTCACGCATCAGGCTGGCTGGGCACGTGCACAGCTCTCAGATCAGCCGTGGCAACAAACGGCACAGCGTTATCTGCCGGGGCTGGATTTCCTGCCATTTGGCAAATTAACCCATCAGCAAAGGTTAAGCATTCGCACTGCCGGTGAGAAATTTTCTGAACCGTTGCTTAATGCTTTTCCGCCACTGCAATCACAATACCGCTGGTTAATTATTGATGTCCCGGCAGAGGTGTCGCTCTGGCATCTGCCCTTCCTCCATGCTGCAGACCGGCTGGTGCAGGTTTTGACCCCGGACGCCAACTGCCAGTTGCGTCTGCATCATCCACATTTTTTGCCGCATACGCTGTTTTTAATCAACCAGTTCAACGCCAACAGCCGGCTTCAGCAGGATCTGCATCAGCTGTGGATCAGTTCGCTGAACAACCTGATTCCCCAGGTGATCCATCGGGATGAGGCGCTGGCGGAAGCGTTGATGATGAAGCAGCCGCTGGGTGAATATCGCCCGCACTCCCTCGCCAGTGAGGAGATCAACACGCTGGCTAACTGGCTGCTGCTCCACGTGTCAGGAGCGGAAAAATGAATCCGCTGCGTTGGTTGCTGGTGCCGCAGGCGTGGCAAGCGCTGCAACAGCGCGCCCGTTCCGCACGCCAGCAGGGGGCCAGCTGGCCGACCATCATGCTGCATCTGTGCTGGTGTGTGCTGGCCTGGTCGCTGCTGCGCCTGGAAACCCCTGGCTGGCAGCGCATTTTGCAACAGCGTCAGCGTTACTATCCGCAGATTTCTGCACTGCGCCCGCGTCCGCTCGATTTCCTGCGTTATCTGTTGCAAAGCCTGTGGCTGCTGCTGGTGCTACCGCTGGATGACAGCCCGCATAGTGAACGTCAGCGCTTCAACGCTTTTCAGCCGCTATTCCGCTGGCGTCAGCAGTTGTACCACTGGCTCGGCACGTTGCCGATCCGGCTGGAACAGCATCGCCTGACCCTGCGCTGCGAACAGCGTCTGCAACGCTTATCACCTCGCCTGCGCCAGCTGCTGTTTATTACCGCCGCCATTACCGCCAGCCTGCTGGCGCTGCTGTGTATTTCACAGCCATTCGGCATCATGACGCAGTTTGTCTTTGTGTTGCTGCTGTGGAGCCTGGCGATGCTGGTCCGTCGCGTGCCGGGGCGTCTATCGACCATCATGCTGATTGTGCTGTCGCTCACCGTTTCCTGCCGTTATCTGTGGTGGCGCTACACCGAAACCCTTAACTGGGACGATCCCCTCAGCCTGACGTTCGGCCTGCTGCTGATTGGCGCGGAGACCTACTCCTGGACGGTGCTGGTGCTGGGCTACTTCCAGACGTTATGGCCGCTCAATCGCCAGCCGCTTTCCATGCCTGCGGAGATTTCCGTCTGGCCGAACGTCGATATCCTCGTGCCCACCTATAACGAACCGCTCAGCGTGGTGAAACCGACCATCTATGCCGCCATGGGCATCGACTGGCCGCGCGACAAGCTGAATATCTATATTCTCGATGACGGTACGCGCGACGAATTCCGCGAGTTTGCCGCCACGGTCGGTGTGCAGTACGTGGTACGTCCGACCCATGAACATGCCAAAGCGGGCAATATCAACCATGCGCTGAAAACCCGCTGCCAGGGCGACTACGTGGCGATATTTGACTGCGACCATGTGCCGACCCGCTCGTTTCTGCAACTTTCGATGGGCTGGTTCCTGAAAGATAAACAGCTGGCGATGTTGCAGACGCCGCATCACTTCTTCTCGCCCGATCCTTTTGAGCGCAACCTGGGGCGCTTCCGTCAGACACCCAATGAAGGTTCGCTGTTTTATGGCCTGGTACAGGATGGCAACGATACCTGGGACGCGGCGTTTTTCTGCGGCTCCTGTGCCGTACTGCGTCGCACCGCACTGGATGAAATTGGCGGCATCGCGGTAGAAACCGTCACCGAAGATGCGCACACCTCGCTGCGTCTGCACCGTCGCGGCTATACCTCGGCGTATATCCGCATCCCGCAGGCTGCCGGGCTGGCGACTGAAAGCCTGTCGGCGCATATCGGCCAGCGCATTCGCTGGGCGCGCGGCATGGTGCAGATTTTCCGCCTGGATAACCCGCTGTTCGGCAAAGGGTTAAAACTGGTGCAGCGTCTGTGCTATGCCAACGCCATGCTGCATTTTCTCGCCGGTATTCCGCGCCTGATCTTTCTGCTGGCCCCGCTGGCGTTCCTGCTGTGCCACGCCTACATCATCTACGCCCCGGCGCTGGCGATTGCCATCTACGTGCTGCCGCATATGCTGCACACCAGCCTGACCAACTCACGTATTCAGGGACGCTGGCGACACTCGTTCTGGAGTGAAGTGTATGAAACGGTGCTGGCCTGGTATATCGCCCGGCCCACCACGGTGGCGCTGTTCAATCCTCACAAAGGCAAATTCAATGTCACCGCCAAAGGTGGCCTGGTGGAAAAACGTCATCTCGACTGGGTGATCACCAAACCCTACATGATTCTGGTGCTGCTGAATCTGGCAGGCATCGTGATGGCCTTCTGGCGTATGGCTTATGGCCCGTCCAACGAAATCCTCACCATCTGGGTCAGCCTGGTTTGGGTGATTTACAACATGATCATCCTCGGCGGTGCGGTGGCGGTGTCGGTTGAAGCCCGCCAGATTCGCGAAGCGCATCGCGTCGAAATTGCCATGCCTGCCGCCATTGCCCGTGAAGATGGTCATATGGTGCCGTGCACACTGCGTGACTACTCGGACGGCGGCGTCGGCGTGGAGCTACGCGAACCGGATGCGTTGCGGGAAGAGGAACCGGTATGGCTGCTGCTGCGCCGTGGTCAGCAGGAGTTCAGCTTCCCCTGCCAGGTGCAACGCGTCTTTGGCCGCCGCGCTGGCATCCGCCTGCATCAGCTCACCACCGAACAACACATTGAATTTATTCAGTGTACCTTTGCCCGCGCCGATACCTGGGCGCTGTGGCAGGACGGATTCCCGGAAGATAAACCGGTGCAAAGCCTCGCCGACATTATGGTGCTGGGTTTTAAAGGCTACCTGCGTCTGGCGGAGTACGGGCCACCGTCGGTGCGTCGTTTATTCAGCCTGCTGACCCGACTGCTGGGCTGGCTGGCATCACTGCTGCCGCAAAGTCCTGGCCGCGTGAAAACAGAAAATACTCATTAAGTGATATGACCATGACGAGAAAACTGAGTTGGTTCACCGCCCTGCTGCTGGGCAGCGCTACCCTGGCTGTGGCCGCACCGCAGCCCGCCGCCCCGCTCGCGCCCCAGGCCGCCGTCCAGACACCCTTGCCGGTGTTGAATGATGCGCTCATGCCGAATGCGCCGCTGCGTGCCAGCCAGTTGTTGTTTAATCAGATTGCGCCACCGCCGGGCAGCATGACATTACGCGGCACGGTGCCGACCAGTCAGATTGAATTTGGCGTGCGCAGTGATGAAGTGGTGACGCGCGCGCTGCTGACCCTCAACTATCGTCCGTCACCGGCGTTAATCCCGACGTTGTCGCAACTTAAGGTCTATCTCAACGATGAACTGGTCAGCCTGATTACCCTCACCGCCGATCAGCTCGGCAAAGAGAATCAGGCCCAGCTGGTGATTGATCCACGCTTTATCAGCGACTTTAACCGCATACGATTGGAACTGGTCGGCCATTACGCCAATGTGTGCGAAAACCCGGCCAACAGCACCATCTGGCTGGATATCGGCAAGGAGAGCCAGCTCGACCTGACGCTGCAAAAGTTACCGCTGAAAAACGATTTGTCGCATTTCCCTGAGCCCTTCTTTGATAGCCGTGACAGCCGACCATTGCAGCTGCCGATGGTGTTCAGCAGCGCGCCAGACCTGCAACAACAGCGTGCCGCCGCCATTCTCGCTTCCTATTTCGGCAGCAAAGCGCAATGGCGCGGTCAGACCTTCCCGGTGCTGTATAACCAACTGCCGAAAGAACAACATGCGGTGGTGTTCGCCACCAACGATCAACGTCCCGATTTCCTGAAAGATATGCCGCCGGTGGATAAACCCACGGTGATGATGGTCAGCCAGCCGGATAATCCGTATGAGAAAATGCTGCTGATCCTCGGGCGCGACGACAAGGATTTGCTGACCGCAGTGGAAGGCATTGCCCAGGGCGAACTGCTGCTGCGCGGCGATAGCTCGACGGTGGATAACGTCAAACTGCTGGCACCGCGCCAGGCATACGATGCGCCGAACTGGGTGCGCACCGACCGTCGCACCACCTTTGGTGAACTGACGCAGTACCAGAACCAGCTCCAGGCAGACGGCCTGCAACCCAACCCGATCGCCCTGACGCTCAACCTGCCGCCCGACCTGTTCCTGGTACGCGCGCGCGGTATCGATATGGACCTGATTTACCGCTATACCTCGCCAATTCAGCAGGATGGCTCACGTCTGGCAGTCCATCTGAATAACCAGTTTATGCAGGATTACCCGCTGACGCCGAAAGACACCGCCGCGAAGCAGATGCTGCACATCCCGTTGATTCAGGGATTGCAGGATAGCAGCCGCCAGCTGACCATCCCGGCGCTGCGTCTCGGCGTGGTAAACCAGCTGCGTTTTAACTTCGACTACGCCAATACCTTTATTGGTGGCACCGCCGATGGGCGCTGCGAAACCGTGACGGCAGTTGACCACCATGTGGTGATTGATGATCACTCCAGCATCGATTTCTCCGGCTATCGTCATTACATCGAAATGCCGTCGCTGCGTGCCTGGGCCAATGCGGGCTTCCCCTACAGCCGCTACGCCGATCTGGCGCAGACGCTGGTGCTGGTTCAGCCGAAACCGAATAACAGCGAGGTTACTACCCTGCTGAATGCTATCGGCAGCATTGGTGCGCAAACCGGTTATCCGGCGCTGCGCGTGCAGCTCAGCGATGACTGGAGCAAAGCGAAAAATACCGATGCCGATCTGCTGATGATCGGCAGCATCCCGAACGATCTCCAGGACGACCGTAAGATCAACGCCCTGGTCGCTGCTGCACGCAGCTGGATCAATATGCCAACCCGCCAGGTCAGCGCACCGAACATTCGTGCCTCCGCCGCCGACCGTAAAGTCGAGAGCCAGACCACCATCAGTTCACGCGGGCCAATGGGGGTGATTGTTGGCTTCCAGTCACCGTTCTTCGATCAACGTAGCGTGGTGGCGCTGCTGGCCGACAGCCCGCGCGGCTGGGACCTGCTCAACAACGCGATGCAGGATAGCGGCAAACGCGCCGCCATTTTTGGTGCCGCCTCGATCATCCGTGAATCAGGCGTTTACAGCCTGCGCGTCGGTGATACCTACTATGTCGGCCATCTGCCGTGGTGGGAGCGTCTGTGGAACCTGCTGGCGACCCATCCGGTGTGGCTGGCAGTATGCGCGACCCTGGTTGTGCTGTTGTTTGCGCTGATGGCATGGCGTCTGATGCGCATGGTGAGCCGCCGTCGTCTGGCCGAAGACGAATACGATGAATAAAGCACGCGCGTTGCGGGTGAGCTTGCTGCTCGGCAGCACGCTGGCCATGCTGGCAGGCGCGGTCGCCGCTCCGGCTGGCCCGCAGGTGTCGCCGGTCGAATGGCTGCTGATGCAGATTCGTACCGGCGAATCGACCAACAAATACGACCTGGTGCAGCAGTCGCTGTACCGGCTGGAAAAAATCGACCCTGATAATCCCCAGGTGCTGGCGGCGCAGATTCGTATGGCGCTGCGTCAGGGGGATCAGACCAAAGCCCGCCAGCTGATGGATGAACTGCAACGCGTAGCACCGCAATCCGCTGCCGCCCGGGAATCCGCAGCCGGTCTGACGCTGACCACCAGCGTTGGTCGTCAGCAGCTGCAGCAGGCACGGCTGCTGGCCGCCGCAGGTCATCTCCCTGAAGCCAAAGCCGCGTGGGATGCGCTGTTTCACGGCGTCTTCCCGGATGTCACCACCGAGCTGGAGTACTGGCAGCTGGTGGCACGTCTGCCCGGCCAGCAGACCACGGCGTACCGTCAATTGCAGGCACTGGAGCAACGTTACCCCGGCAATATTGGCGTGGAGCTGCAACTGGCGCGCATGGCGTTTGATAACAATCGGCCAGCAGAAGCACTGACGCAGCTGCGCAGCCTCGCCAAACGCGATGGTGGCCGTGATGCCGCTTCCGAGCTATGGCTGCAACAGATTCAGAATCAGCCCGTCAGCGATCGCAGCGTCGCCAGCCTGCAACAATATCTCAGCATCTTTACCTCCGGCGATGCGCAACAGCGTGGCCAGGAGGAGCTGGCACGGCAGCAAAAACTGCTGGCCGATCCGGCGTATCGTCAGCGCATGCGCGGGCTGGCGCTGGTGAATGCCGGGGGCGGCGCAGGGGCGATTGCCTCGCTCAGCGCGGCGCTGCAAGCCACACCTGACGATGCCGAACTGATGGGCGCGATGGGTCAGGCGCAGGCGCGCGCCAATAACCGTGCCGCTGCCATTCGCTGGCTGGAAAAAGCGATCAAAAACGGCCAGGCCAGCACCCAGGTGGGCAAGTGGCAATCATTGCTGCAAACCAACCGTTACTGGCTGGCGATCAACAACGGGGATAACGCCCTGAAGAAAGGCGATCTCGCCGGGGCGGAGCGTCAATATCGCTACGCCCAGGCCATCGATAATCGTGACAGCTGGGCGTTGATTGGCCTTGGCGATGTGGCGCAGGCGCGTCACAACAGCGCGCAGGCGGAACAATACTGGCAGCAGGCGCAGCGAATGGATCGCAGCAACACCACGGCACAACGCCGCCTGACGGCGCTGCGCAGTGACCGCCTGCTCGCCGAAGCAGATGCGCTGGCACAGCAGGGGCAGTGGCATCAGGCGGTGGTGAAATATCGCCAGGCAACACAGATGATGCCTGACGACATCTGGCTGTCATACCGGCTGGCAGGGGCGCTGCGCAACAGCGGGGAAGCTGCCCAGGGCCGTGAAGTCATTGACAATATGGTACGCCAGCACCCACAGGACCCCAGTGCCCGCTATGCGCAGGCGCTGTGGTTGTCATCCGGTGATGAGGATGACGCCGCGCTGGCGGCACTCAACCGTCTGCCGCAGGCACGCTGGGATGACAACATGCGTGAGCTGGCGGAGCGGCTGAATCAGCAGAAAGTCATGGCCCGCGCCAGGGCGTTGCGCGATGCGGGTAACGAAGCAGCCGCCATCGCGTTGTTACAGCAGCAGCCCGCCTCGCCACGTCGCGATATCATCCTCGCCGACTGGGCGCTGGAGCGCGGCGATGCGCGCAGCGCGCTGGCCGGTTATCAGCGGGTGCTACAACAGGATGCGAAGAATAATGACGCCGCACTGGGGCGTATCGAAGCCTTGCTGGAACTGCATCGCCCGCAGGAAGCCCGTCAGGCGTTGCAGCAATTACCGGACAGCGTGGCGCAGGAGAGCCTCAACAGTGGCCGTCGCGTGGCACTCGCCTGGCAGAACAGCGGCGACAACGCACATGCGCAACAGTTGTTTAGCGAGCTGAAAACCCGCGCAGCCACAGCAGCGCCATCGCAGGGGAAAGCGCTGGTTTATCGTGATGCCGCACGGCTGGAAAGCCAGCTGCATCAGCCAGAACTGGCGCAGCAGGATTATCGCCTGGCGATGTATGCCAGCGGCATCAGCCAGACCGTCCCCACCGATAACGACAGCTACACCCGGTTAACCCGTAACCAGCCGGACGATGACTGGCTGAAGCGTGGCATCCGCAGCGACGCCGCCGATCTTTATCGCCAGCAGGACACCACCCTCACGCTGGAACAGGATTACTCGCGTGATAAAGGCAGCGGTGGCCGCTCAGATTTTACCGCCCACACCACCATGATGCAGGCGGAAACGCCACTGGCCGATGGCCGCAGTTTTGTGCGCGTCGATCATGTGCTGGTTTCGGCAGGCACTTTCGCGACAGAGAACGGTAGCCACAACGATCGTTTCGGCAGCTGTAACGATGACAATTCCGGCGGTTGTAGCCGTGACTTTACCCAGCGCGACGAAGGTACTGCGGTTGGTGTTGGCTGGCATAACGATCGCTGGTCAGCCGACGTAGGCACCACCCCGCTCGGCTTTGAGGTGACTAACTGGGTTGGCGGCCTGAGCTGGAAAACCGATGTGGATGATATCGGCGTGACGCTGACGGCTTCACGTCGTCCGATTTCCAGTTCGCTGCTGGCGTATGCCGGTGCGCGCGATCCGGCCACCAACGGTGGAAAAACCTGGGGCGGCGTGGTCGCCACCGGCGGTTCACTCGGTCTGAGTTACGATCAGGGCGGCGCACACGGGGTATGGGCCGATCTCAGTGCGCATCAGCTCACGGGTGAAAACGTCGCGGATAATACCCGTGAACGTTTGATGGCCGGTTATTACTACAAGCTGATTAACGAGGACAATCGCCGCGCCACGGTTGGCCTGAACAGTATGCTGTGGCACTACCAGAAGGATTTAAGCGATTACACCTTTGGTCAGGGCGGTTACTACAGCCCGCAGCAATATTTGTCGTTTTCGGTGCCGGTAACTTACCGTCAGCGCACCGAAAACTGGTCGTTTGATCTCGGTGGTTCTGTTTCCTGGTCGCATTCACAAACCGATGCGCAGCAGCGCTACCCGGTGAATCCAGGGTTTGAACTGGCGTCGAACCCGATGTCCGGCAGCAGCTCCGGCAGCGGTTTTGGTTATACCTTGCAGGCGATAGTTGAGCGACGCATCACACCGCATTGGTTTGTCGGGGTAGCGATGGATATCCAGCAGGCGAAGGATTACACCCCAAGTCACGGGCTGTTGTATGTGCGGTATTCGATGGCGGGCTGGAACGGGGATATGGATATGCCGCCACAGCCGTTGATTCCTTATGCGGATTTTAAGTAGCGATTAATCGCTGAGAAATTGGCGTGCAGCGGTTTGACTCTGAGAAGGTTCCGCCCGCCAGGCGGCGGGTAGTTTCAGGGCCGCCAACACCCCCGTCTGAAAGACCGTGCTATCTGAATTGCGCGATAAATCGCGCCGCTACAACAGCGTGCAGTTATTTGTAGCGGCGCGATTTATCGCGCAAAAAGCAATGAAGGAATAAATGGAAAGCAAAAGGCGTGCAGCGGGGGTGTGAGCGCCATCCGGACTCGCTGAACGCGGGAGCGATTCCAGGATGAGCCGCATGGATGCGGCGAAAGGCGGCGTTGAGCAGGAGCGAATCGACGCCGGTCCGTCGGAAGCGTGAGTAAGCGAAGGCACCGCGAAGCGGCGAGGAGGCGGCGCAGGGCCAGGGAATGCAAAGGGCGCGGCCCAGGGCGCCCTTTGCTCGGTCGCCGCACTGGCGATCTGAAACTGCCAGTGCCTATAGCGAACGAAACTATCTCGATCCGAAAAAAATCCCATGCGCGTCAGCGCTTCTCCTGATATGCCATCCACGTCAGCAACTGCAAACTGGCCGAAAAGTAATTCTGATCCGCAGCCAGCTGATCGCTGAGATACCCGGTTTCGCTCAGGGTTAAATCGCGAATCGCCAGCAGGCCACCATCGAGGTTATAAGGCGCAGGCGTGTTCGCCAGCACATCAAACCACGCGGGCGTAGTTAAACGACCATAGCCCTGCCAGACGCGCTGAAACGGCACCAGATGCAGGCTCTGCGGGTCGTACCACCAGATATTGAGCGGGATACGGATCGCATCGTAGCTAAAGCGATTGGAATACCCCACCGCCGGAGCCACCGAACCATCGGCATTCAGCGCTACCCAGTCGAGCGGTAAACCGCTTTTACCGAAGTGCATATCGCCCAGCAAATCCATGCCATCGTCAATCAACTGATTCCAGACGCGCAGATGACTGTGCGCAGCGAACTCACGCCAGGCGGGAAACAGGAAATAAGAGGGATTGAGCACGACAAAACTGGTTTTATTGAAACCCTGCGCACCCGGCAACATCACGGTATGCCCGGCATAGGTGATCACGTTATCCTTCACAATCGCACGCTGGATACGGTCCGACGCCTGCTGATAATTGCCGCCCCACTTTTGCGCCGCACGCTGTAACGCCCAGGCAATCAACACATCGCCATCGGAAGCATTATTTTTGTCAGCAACCGGATCGGTGGCACCCGGCGTATAACGCCAGTAAAACAGATCGTTTTGCGGATTACGCAGATGCCGCTGCGTCCACTGCCACAGCTTATCAAAGGTGGCACGATCGTCATTGGTCACCGCCAGTAACATGCCGTAGCCCTGGCCTTCAGTATGGCTGACATTATTATTGGCCGTATCGATGATGCGGCCATCACTGCTCATAAAGCGACTTTTAAAGGTACTCCAGCCATCTGCGGCCGCCTGGGCGCTAAAAAATATCACCATCAAACACAGCATCCATTGACGCCAGAACGGCTTAACTCTCATCTCAGCTTCCTATTGATAACGGTAGTGCAGCGTGCCGCCATCCAGTTTTTCCAGGGTAACCGGAACCGATGCGCTGCCACCCTGCCCCTGCAACCATTGGGCATAGACTCCCGCCAGCACCGCACTGAAGGCCAGCTGCCAGCGTTCCGCCTCCACCTGGCTGTCACCCGCCGGTAACGCGTGGTGCTGAATAAGAATGGCGTTTTCCATCGGTTGTAACTGGGCAAAGCCCCAGCTAAAACGCGCCAGCTGCAAATTGATTTCGCGCTCCAAATCCTGCACGGTGCGCGCCTCCGGCAAAGGATAGCGCGCGGCCAGCGATTCGCCCACCTGGTTTAAGAAACCTTCGGCTTCCTCTCCGGCATTATCCAGCATGCCTTCAATCATCACGCTAACCAGATCAAACCAGCCCGGCTGATGCGGATGGCTGACGCGCGCTGCCCATTGCTCACTCATTAGTTGTCTCCGAACATGTAACGGAAGTACAGATTCGCTGTGGTCTCGTTGTAATCGCCGAAGGTGTCATAACCTAACTGACCACCCACAGTCAGATCTCGATTGATCTTATAATCCGCACCGGCGTGCAGGTTATAACCAATGCCATTTTTGCTATCGCCATCGTAGTAAGCGCTTTTAACGTCGCCCGCATCCGCCAGCGCCTGCAGCTCAGCCTGCAATGTCGGATCGTTCGGGAAGTAGGCGCTGCGGTCCTGGCTGTAGGACTGATAACCGATTGATCCACCGATGTTCACTTTCAGGTCATCAAACTTACGCGAGAAGTCGACAGGGAATGAGATCGACGCGTAATTCTGCGGGCTGAAGTACCCCCCCTGACCATAGCTGAAGTAGCTGAGGTTTTTCGAGAAATCCATCCACGACAGGCTCATCCCTACCTTCAGCTCGCGGTCATCGTAGTGGAACGGACGCACATAGGCACCCGCCGTGGCCTGCACACTGTTGTTGCTGGCGACGTTCTCACCCAGATAGCTGTAGGCACCGCCACCGACATAGAAACCGGCGTCACCGTTATCGTAGCTCAGCAACGCGTTGCCGCCGTTCTTCGTCACCTGGCCCCATTTCTTACCGCTGGCAGTATCTTCTGCTCCCACATACGAAAGCAGGCTATCGGTCACCGCACGACGTTCACCGGTCAGGATCAGCGTCAGGAAATCAGTCAGCTTCGGCGACCACTGCACGCCACCCACCATGGTGCTCAGATCCTGGCCGAGCGGCGTACTGCCGAGGTCGATTTTATAGCTGTCGCCGCGCAGCGCCATATTCAGCTCGACGCCGTTGCCCTTCTGCGAATTGGTCGAGGAGGACGGCACATCCGTGACTTCGGCATCGCCCGCCGCCACCACCGCGCCCTGAATCAGCGAGTTAGTACCAAAGCGACGCCATGCATCGCCCGCAGCACTGCCTGCCGACAGGGAAATGGGCGTCATGGTGAAATCGAAACGTGAGTCGCCAAACGGCACGGTGGAGAAGGTCAACGGTGCTTTGGCTTCGGTCAGCTTACTCAGACCGGACTCACCATCACGCCCACGTACCTGCACCGCACCCTGCGTCCAGGTGCCGGTTTTCTCCTGCAAATCGTCCATCATGTCGTCGATCTGACGCAGCGTGCGGCTCTGCTGCAACGCCGGGGTATTGCTGGCCAGCGTCACGCCACTGGCGCTGCTGGTCGCATCCGGAGCGGATTGCCACGGCATCACCGCACCATAGCTGGACGGGGTGCGCCCCACCGGCGAAGTGCTACGGTTGATAAACGGGTTGTCGGCCAGCGCCAGACCACCCACGGTCGGCACGCTGCCGGATTGCGCACCCTGCAAGCCAATCAGCTGGCCGCGCGCGCTACGCAGATAGCTCATCGCCTGGCTATGTTCGCCGTTGGCTTCCGCCACACGCGCCAGCAACAGCAGGCGATCCGGCGACTGTTCATTACGTAGACCACGCGCCAGGGTATTGGCACGCTGCACGTCGTTCTGCGCCAGCGCCACGTTGATGGCCCCTTCGCGCGCATCCTGAGTCGGGGTGTCCTGCGTCATCAGGTAGTCATACACCACGCCCGCTTCTTTATTCATCTTGCCGGACTGATAAAGACGCGCCATCGCAAACATCAGATCGCGGTTCTGCGGATCATGTTGCAGTGCACCCACCAGCTTGTCATAGGCGGCGGCGTACTGTTTCTGCTCGCGCAGGCGATCCACTTCGTTGATGACGTAGCCGTTACGAATACCGGCCAGCTGGGTTGGCGTACTGCGCGCCTGCAATTCCGGGCTGCTGAGGAAGCTCTGCGCCTCGGCAGTCAGGCCAGCCTGATTGAGCACCGCCACCTGGGCGGCATAATCACCGGCGTTGCCCTGCACGCCACGCTGCATATTGCTGCGCACCACCGAAACCGCGGTGGTGAGATCCCCGGCTTTCGCCAGTTTCTGCGCCAGGTTACCGGCATCCACCGGGTTGGCCGGTGGTGTGGAGGCCAGCGCACGCAGCGTATTGGCGGCGGCGGCATTAGACCCCTGCGCCAGATATTGATCGGCGGTGTTCATTTGCAGGTTGAAGTTGACGCGTTGCGCCAGCTCACGCATATCGCTGCTTTTGCTGCTGTTGGGAATACGCGACAGCAACAGGCTCGCCTGCTGCCAGGCACCGCTTTCGCTGGCATTCAGGGCACCGGCATAAAGTTCATTGGTGCTGGCACCGGTACGCATCGCTGGCTGCATAATATTTGCCGCCATCATGCTGTCGCCCTGCCCACGATAGATGCGCGCCAGATCGAGCCGCAGCCAGCCATCGTTGGGGAAACGCGCAATGCCTTGTTGCAGGGTGGCAATTGCCGCCGCATTGTTGCCTGCCGCCAGTTCCCGCTTCGCCTGTTGACGGATCGGGTCGGTGCTGCTGCCACGCGGTGCCACGCTCTGACGCACGCTGTCCGGCAGTGACGCCAGCAGGGTGTTGGCCTCGGCGCTGCGGTTCTGCTGGCGCAGCACGTAGAACAGCCCTTCTTTGGCGTTACGGTTATCCGGTTCGCTTTGCAGGATTGAACGGTAAGTCTGCTCTGCCTGTGGCAGTTGATTGGTACGGCGCAGCACATCCGCACGGAACAATTTGGCGGAGGTGCCCTGCTCGCCTGCGGCCTGAGTCAGCGGTTCGCTCAGGGCCAGCGCCTGAGCGCTGTCGCCATTTTTCAGCGCCTGCTGTGCGGTCGCCAGCTGCGCGTAGAAACGCGCATCGTTGGCCTGTTTCTGCCGCGTTTCACTCTGATCGCCACCCAGCTGTGCGGCGCGCGTCAGGTAATCGGCGGCCTCAGAATAACGTCCGGCCCGCTGTGCCACGTAGCCCATACCGGCCAGGGCATCAGCATCCTGCGGGTTCGCCTGCAACACTTTTTCGAAGTTGTTCTGTGCACTGCTGACATCACCGCTGTTGAGGGCGGTAAAGCCTGCGCCTTTCTCGGCACCCCCGACATTTTTACGGTAGTAATCCATCACCGCATTGTCCTGCGGGTGACGTTGCTGCCAGGTCTGATACAGTGAGGCATCTGATGCCTGCGGCCCCAGCCACAGCAATGCCTGGCGCAGTGAACGGTCGGCGTCTTTGTTGCCATCCGCCATGCTCGCCAGCAGATCAATCCCTTCGCGGCGGGTGGATTCCTGATACGTCATCGCCTTGCCCAGCGCCAGTTTGGCCCCGGTATCCTGCGGATGGGCGGCAGCGAACTGACGCAGCGCTTCCACCGCCTGCGGCAGCAGCGTGCGGTCACCCGCCATGGTCAGATAATATTCGGCTGCCACGCTCGGTGGCGGCTCGTTGCCGCTGAAAGTGTTGCGCCAGGTCTGCAAAGCCGCGGCGATATTGCCGCTGCGCGCCTGCTGACGCGCCAGAGACAGCTGCGATTGTGGGATGCTTTGCAACTGACGTGCATTGTCCAGCTCGGTCAGATGCGCATCGTTCGGTGACACCTGGCTCAGGCGCGCACGCCATTGTGAGGCAGAGACGTTATCACCGCCTTGCTGTGCGTAAAGTGCCAGCAGATACAGTGCCTGGGTGTTATTCGGTTCCACCATCAGCACTTTCTGCAGCGAAGCCTGCGCCAAATCATCATGCGCTTTCTGATGCCAGTAAGCCGCCTGATCAAACAGCGCCTGTAACGCAGGATTGGTGCTCTCGGCCGCCAGCAGCGGCTGAGAGAGAGTCAGTGCCCCGCCCAGAATCAGGGCGTGGCGAATACCGGCGCTAATCAGATGTTTTTTCATTGTTTTTATCCTTACTTCTTGCCGGACTTGCTATCACCCTGTGGATTGAGACGTCGCCAGGCGTGACGTTTCAGCATCGCCCAGGCGCTTCCCCCCACCAGTGCCGATACCAGCAGCGCAGCCAGTGCCATCAGCACCGAGTGTTGGTTGGCATACCACACCACCATCATGTACCAGGGCATTTCACCACTCGGGAACTGGGGTCCGACGCGGAAACTGCGGATGCCGTTTTCATCGGTGATGATGGCGGTATCGCCGCGAATACCCGCGTTAATCCGTGCCGAGCTGAGGTCGTTATGCAGACGCATCAGCTGGTCATCGCTGGTGGCCACCGTCATCACCACCAGGCGATCCGGGTTCCACGGCGAGCGATAGCTGAGAAAGCCGCGCCAGGCTTCATTCGAAGAGAAGTAACGATCGGCATCCAGCTGCTGGCGATACCAGTCACCGGTCAGCCAGCCGCGCAGCTTGTCCCAGGTGGTCGGGTCTTTCACCCCCAGCGTATTGCCGCTGGTTTCATAAGGTGTCCCCGCCAGCATCGCCTGATTAAAGGCGCTGTTTTGCGTGGTGCTTACCGCCAGCAGGTCGCTGTGATCCAGCCGCGCCAGGTTGGTGCCGCCATTCGGCATACCAAACAACACCTGGTTTTGCGCCAGCGGTACGCCGGTGGCGTTACCGGCACGAGCCGCCATATCCAGCAGGGTGGAGATCTCCGCGTCGCTCGGTTTTTCCGGCAGCATCAGCGTGGTCTGGGCAAAGTCGGCCAGACGCGAGAACGGGAAGGACGCACCGACGAAGTACGACAGGTTCGGCAGCATGGTGAAGTGACGCGTATGGCTCAGGTCGATTGATGAGTCATCTTCAATGCGGCTCTTGATGTTGTTGTTCAGCAACACGCCACAAGGGGCATCCGCTTTCGGCTTGATGTTGAAATACAGCGCCAGCTGGTTATCCCCGTAAATCAGATAAGGATCGAGCTTCAGCGTGTAGTTTTCCTGACGTGCATCGCCGCCCAGGCGGTGCCATGCACTTTCCAGCAGACCGACTTTGTTCACCGTCAGGTTGCGCAGGAAGGTGCCGTTCAGCATCACGTTGAGGAACGAGTTGTTCTCGTCGATCCAGTTTTCCGACGGGAAACGATAGTGCAGGTTCACCGGAATGGTGTCGCCGTCCCACATAAACAGGTCCGGCGCGGCGCGGAAGTTGACGCTCAGCGCGTCGTGCCAGATGCCGGTGGTGGTCAGGCTCTGATCCTTACGCAGCAGCTCGCTCAGACGCACCGGACGGCTGGTGTTGATCCAGCGCGGCGCATCATACGGCTTACGCAAACCAATCGGCTGCGTCTGCACGTTCATGCTGCTGCCATCGGTGGTCAGCGGGTGCGTGGTGAGGCGGTTCGCCGCCTGACGCAGCTGCGCATCATCCGCGCCACTCACCAGCAGCAGCTTGTACACCGGGTTGATCGGGTTATCGACCATTTGCAGGGTCGGGCCGTTGGCCGCCGGGAACGTCAGCGGGCCGATTTTATCGCCCGGATGACCAAACAGAATGCCGTTGTGCTCCGGCAGATCGCCGCGTACCACCGGGAAACGAATGCCACGGTAATCCGACTGAATACCCAGCCATGAAGCCACCAGCGCGGCGGCGCTGACGGTATCCGGAGCTACATCATTGGCAAAACCCATGGTGACGGTAGCGGGGGTCATACGCAGCGGATCGAGAAACGGGCGTGGGAAGTTACGCAGGGCGGTGCCGATGTTCAGTTGCTGCCCTTCCATGCTCAGCGTGGTTTTCGGCAGAATCGTCACCTGATACTGCCGCTCGCTGTCTTTCTCGCACAGCAATTTGTCGGCGTCGTTAATCTTAAAGCTGAGGTTGTTGCTGGAAACCACCATCGCAGCCGGGATATCGAGCTGATAATCACTGACATCGCTGTCACTGGAACCGAGCGGCAAGGTACCCAGCGGCTGGCCGTTAAGCATCAGTTGCAGCGAGGTATTACGCGATGCCAGCGCCGCAGAGACGCGCAGCGACAGGTTAAGGCGCGCATTGGTGATCACCTCATCACCCGGCAGGGTGAAGACGATACCGGATTGCAGCTGGCCACCGGTCAACACGATGCCCTGCTTTTGCCCCATCTGCGCCACGGAAATCACGGTGCTGACCGGCTGATTCAGCGGTGCCGCTGCCACCACTGGCAACGCTACGGGCGCAGGTACCGGCGCAGGCGTCGGTAACACGATATCCGGTGCGGGTGCCTCGCTGGCTGCTGCGGGCGCGTCATTCTCCGCCGCTGGCGCATTTTCTGCCGGGGCGTAGGGGGTGCTACCTGCCGCCGCTTTCAGCTGGTCATCAGCATGGGTATCCAGGCCCTGAGGTGGCGGCACCTGCCCTAATGCAGAACTATCCTGCGTCACCGTTGCCGGGGTTTCCGCCCAGGCAGGCGCAAGCAGCAGCGCGGTTGCCAGCGAACTTGCCAGCAACGTTTGCGTCAGATTCTTCATGCTGCGCTGTCCTCTTTCACGGCAGGCTGAGCGTCCTGCTTGCCTTTGTTGCGACGATCTTTCCATGTCAGCCAGAACAGCTCAAAAACGGTACGCACAATGGTGCCGATCGACAGCAGCGGGTTGTCCTGCTTGTACTGTGGCTGAATCCACGCATCGGCGCGCGCCAGCACCACGCGCACCAGTTCGCGGCGACGCGACAGCGGCATGGCTTCGAAACGCAGGCGAATGGTTTCTTCATCACCGGAAATTTTGCTCACCGGAATGGTGATGGCACCTGATTTCAGCAGCAAATCAATCTCTTCGATTTCATCAAACTCATGACGTCCATCTGGCGCATCAAGCTGCGCGCCGCCCATCGACAGGTCGCTGGTCATGGTGCGCGACGAAATACCGCTGGCGTAATGAATAATCGCTGGGATCTGCACTTCAATACGGATGGTTTTACGCACCTGTTTGGTTTCGCGCGCCACAGCAATCGCCGCCATCAGGATAATCAGGCTGAACACTGCCCAGCCGACGTTCAGGGCGATAACGTAAGGATCCACGCCGAAATAGTTGTGCATGGTGGCGCGAACCACACCGGCCACGATGCCCACCGTCAACAGCGCCGCCACAATCACATGGGGACGCACGATGTGGAAATCGAAGAAGCCCTGATCCAGTACCCCGCCTTTATCCGTTACGTTGAATTTGCCGTGTTTCGGCGAAAACATGGTCAGGATGGTCGGGATCACCAGGTGGAAACACATCACCGTTTCGTAAATTTCACCCCAGAAGGTGTAGCGGAAACGGCCATTCATGCGGGAGTTGACGTACAACGACATCACCAGATGCGGCAATACGTAGGCAAAGATCAGCGATGCCGACGAATGAATGATGTTCAGGTTAAACAGCAGATACGCCAGTGGCGCGGTCAGGAACGCGACGCGCGGCAGACCGAACTGGAAATGCAGCATGGCGTTGAGGTAGCACAGACGTTGCTGCCATTTCAGACCACGCCCCAACAGCGGATTATCGACGCGGAAAATCTGCGTCATACCACGCGCCCAGCGGGTACGCTGAATCACGTGCAGGCCAAGACGTTCGGTCGCCAGACCGGCCGCCAGCGGAATCGACAGGAACGCCGACCCCCAGCCCAGGCGCTGCATTTTCAATGCGGTGTGCGCATCTTCGGTCACGGTTTCTACCGCAAAACCGCCAATCTGTTCCAGCGCGCTGCGGCGAATCACCGCACAGGAGCCACAGAAGAAGGTGGCGTTCCAGTTATCGTTACCCTGCTGTACCGGGCCGTAGAACAGCGAACCTTCGTTCGGGATGCTGCGCGCTGCGCGCAGGTTACGCTCGAACGGGTCCGGCGAGTAGAAGTAGTGCGGCGTCTGCAACAGCGCCAGTTTCGGATCTTTCAGGAACGGGCCGACCGTGGCTTGCAGGAAGGTGCGGGTCGCAACGTGGTCACAGTCAAACACACAAATCAGCTCACCTTTGGTGATTTTCATCGCGTGGTTAAGGTTACCGGCTTTAGCGTGGCGGTTGTCGTCACGGGTGATATACCCGACACCGACATCCGCAGCAAACATGGCAAACTCACTGCGCTTGCCATCATCCAGTAAATAGATTTTCAATTTGTCGCGCGGGTAATCAATGCATTGTGCCGCCAGCACGGTATCGCGAACCACATCGAGACTTTCGTTGTACGAAGGCACATAAACGTCCACCGTCGGCCACAGGCTGGTGTCATCGGGGAGCGGTTCGATGGTGCGTTTTAATGGCCAGGTGGTTTGCAGGAAACCCAGAATTAGGATCAGCCACACATAAAGTTCGGCCAGATATAAGCCAATGCCCAGAATGGCTTCAACCTCTGAATTAAATTGCAAAGTCTCCGTGGTGCGCCACCAGATATATCGGGTCGACATCAGCGCGGAGAGAATGACCATCACCACCGTTATTTTGCGGCTTTTGCTGAAGCCCATTAGAAACATCATACCGATGCTGATTAAGCCAAAGATATATTGTTTCTGGCTATCCATCGGCGTAATGATGATTACCGCTGCGACCGGTGCAAGCACCAGCAGCAGCAGGTAAAACCCGAGTTTTCTCATGATTCACCTGCGGAGCTGTGTTGTTTTTATTTGCGGTCTGGCAAGGCCAGACTATTAATAATGACTGCGAATGGGTGCCTGAACTTCGCCGTTACCGACGGTGATATTCAGGATATTGGAGACGCGTCCGGCCACCAGTTCAATATCAAACGCTGCCGCAGATGCAGGGCTGAAATCAAAAACAGATTGCTGAGACGCATTGGCCTCCGCGACGCTTTCATCACGGTGCACCACACCCAGTAAATTGTCCCCCAGACGCTGCTGCATAAAAGCAGTGACTTCACGGCTTATATTGCGGCGGTTATCGCTCTGGTTGAGAACAAAATAGTGTCCACGTTTATTATTCAGTGGCTGACCAATCATGCGGTCATTTTCAATTTGCGGCAGCAAAGAGACGGAAGCGGTATCCGCCAGCATCACCACCAAATGCATATCGGCCAGTGCCGTCATCGCCTTTAATGCCGGACCCGGCCCAGGCGGAAAATCGGCGATGATCACCAGTCCCGGATAATTCAGCACCGTATCCAGACCGCGTCGCAGGAAATGGGGATCTTTCGCCAGCCTTTCTTCAAAACGCTCGCGCTGTTCTTCGGTGACGTCACCGTAGGGCATGACAAAAATATTGCCGCCGGTGGTGAGAATCGACTGACTCCAGTCGGCCTGCTCATCCGAGCGTGCCACAAAGCCGCGGCCATCATGCAGCGGCACCCCAAAATGCAGGCGTAGGGCATTTTGTACGTCAAAATCGATTGCCAAAACTTTGCTGCCTGCGCGGGCCAGACTCCAGGCCAGGTTGGCTGCCATTGTGGTTTTCCCTACTCCCCCTTTAGGCGAGCACACACAAACTAACGGCATAGCGCAATCTTCTCCAGTAACGGTTTCAGTGGTGTATCTTTCGACAGGCTCGTTGGCGCAGCTGGCCGCGAACGAAATAACGCGCCAAAGCGTGACGGTGCCGCAGCCGCTGGCTGAGGCGCAGGCGCAACCGGTGCGACAAAGGCGGGCACCGGAGCAACAGCAGCCGGTGCTGGCGCAACCGGAGCAGGCACCACCCGGGGGGCGGGTGCCACCACAGGTTCAGGCACAACAGCCTGAACCGGGGCCGCCGGGGCTTCAGCCGGTTTTGGCGGCGGAGGCGGAAACAGCGATGTGGTCGCCTGACGCTCAACGTGGGTCGCTTTCGGTGCCACTGGCGTGATCGATGGCGCAGGTCGGGAGGTTTCAGGCGGGAACAGCGATTGCGCTGGCGCTGGCGCTGGCTCAGCCGATGCTGCTGCAGGGACGGCCGCCAGGCTATCAAGAATCGAACCCCGCACGCTGCTGGCAACAGGCGTCACCTGCGTTTCGGCCTGCGGCGCGCTAAATTCGTTGCCACGAATCGGCTGCGGCTGCGGCAAATCAATACGCTGGCCACCACCCAGGGTTTCCTGATCTTCGTCCGCAGCCAGCTGACGAATAATCGCCCACTGGCTTCGATCGGCTTCCTGCGTTTGCCCGGACATATCCTTAAAAGCGATATCCAGCGTTTGCGTTTTTTCCTTAAAACGCTGCAAATCGTCGTAGTTCTTCATGACCAGGGGCCTGTTAAGGAGGGGGGAATTTTTCGCGAATATATCACATACCTTTAAACACAGTGAGAGAATTCTGATTATTAAAACGTCGAATTCAATAAAAGAGTTTTATCTTTCTGATTGAAAAAAAGGTAGTGAAATAACGCCTCATCTGTTTATTGACCGGAATTAATTAATATCGGTTAACTGAAATAATCACGGCGATAACATTTTCGTAACTCACTGAAAAATCATCAACCCTTTGCAATTTACAGACTTTTCATCAGTGTGATACGCCTCACATAATCCTGACAAAATTCAGAATAGGTCTTAACACTGAAAAGAATTTTTAAGACCAGGCTAAGACGGATGAAATGGCGTAATGAATTTTTTTGTTTTTCCATAATCAATGCTTCGGGCGTTAATTTTTCTGAAGTATAGACGAACAAAAGAAAAAGGCCCCATTCGGGGCCTTAAACAATCACCATAATATTTTTATGCGCCTGTGATTGGCTGGTTTTCATCCTGATCGACAGCGAAGCAGGCAATCTGCTGTTCGCCATAGGTTTTCAGTTTCGGCTGCAATTGCACGCAGGTGCCGAAACGACGGCGGCAGCGCGCATTGAAAGCACAGCCCGGCGGTGGGTTTAACGGGCTGGGCAGCTCGCCGGTCAGTTTAATACGTTCACGACGCTCATCCGGGTTGAGACGCGGCGTGGCCGACAACAGCGCCTGGGTATACGGATGACGCGGGTTGCTGAAGATCGCCTCTTTGCTGCCTTTTTCCACACAGCGGCCCAGGTACATCACCATGACTTCATCGGCGATATGTTCCACCACCGACAAATCGTGAGAAATGAACACATAGGAAAGGCCGAGGTCCTGCTGCAGGTCCATCATCAGATTCAGCACCTGCGCACGCACCGACACATCAAGCGCTGAAACCGGTTCATCGGCAATCAGCACATCCGGGTCGAGCATCAGACCACGCGCAATGGCGATACGCTGACGCTGGCCACCAGAGAACATATGCGGGTAACGATCATAATGTTCGGTTTTCAGGCCAACCTTCGCCATCATCTCCAGCGTTTTCTCGCGACGTTCCGCTTTGGTCAAGGTGGTGTTGATCACCAGCGGCTCTTCCAGGATCTGGCTGATTTTTTTGCGTGGATTGAGTGAGCCATACGGGTTCTGGAACACAATCTGGATTTTCTGGCGACGCAGTTTCTGCGCCTGCGGATCGTGCTTCAGCAAATCCTGGCCGTGCCAGTACAGCTGCCCTTCCGTCGGGGTTTCAATCATGGTCAGCAGACGGCCAAGAGTGGATTTACCACAGCCCGACTCCCCGACCACCGCCAGCGTTTTACCGCGTTCCAGATTGAACGACACGCCATCCAGCGCTTTCACCAGGCGTTCCTGGCCGAACAAACCTTTCTTCACCGGGTAGTGTTTTTTCAGGTCAATCGCCTGCAACAGGTAATCCTGCGGTGTATTTTCATGACTCATAAGTCGGTCTCCCGGCATCATCCAGTGGGAAGTGACATTTGGACTGACGGCCCGGAATATCGCGTAACTCAGGTTCTTCACGACGGCAACGGTCAGTGACATAGGGGCAGCGCGGATTCAGCAGGCAGCCAGTCGGGCGGTCATATTTGCCCGGCACCACACCCGGCAGCGACGCCAGACGTGCTTTATCCGCCGCGAATTCCGGCAGCGCGCGCAGTAACGCCTGGGTGTAGGGATGACGCGGTGCTTTGAAGATATCCACCGCTTTGCCGCTTTCCACCACCTGGCCGGCATACATCACGATGATGTGCTGGGCTGCTTCGGCCACCAATGCCAAATCATGGGTGATGAGGATCAGCGCCATGTTTTCCTGCTTCTGCAACTCCAGCAGCAGTTCAATGATCTGCGCCTGGATGGTCACATCGAGCGCGGTGGTCGGCTCATCAGCGATCAGCAGTTTCGGTTTGCAGGCAATCGCCATGGCGATCATCACACGCTGGCTCATACCACCGGACAGCTGATGCGGATACACATCCAGACGTGATGCCGGATCGGGAATCCCCACCTGCTCCAGCAGGTCAATCGCCCGCTGACGGCGGGTGCTACGGCTGCCGCCCTGATGCACTTTCAGCGCTTCCATAATCTGGAAGCCCACGGTGTAACACGGGTTGAGGCTGGTCATCGGGTCCTGGAAGATCATCGCCACTTCCGCCCCCACCAGCTGACGACGCTCCTTTTCGGAGATGCGTTGCAGATCGCGCTGATTAAACTCCAGCTTTTCTGCCATCACCCGACCGGGATAATCGATCAGGCCCATAATCGCCAGTGAACTGACGGACTTGCCGGAACCGGACTCGCCGACAATCCCGACCACCTGGCCCTGTTCAACCTGATAACTGATGCGGTCAACCGCACGGAACGGGGTTTTTTCGTCGCCAAAATGCACCGACAGTTTTTCTACATTTAATAACGCCATCTCGGTGCCTCTTTACTGCTTGAGTTTCGGGTCGAGTGCATCACGCAAACCATCGCCCATGAGGTTGAATGCCAGAACCGTCAGCAGGATGACCACCCCAGGGAAAGTCACGACCCACCAGGCACTTTGCGCGTACTGCAACACGTCGGAGAGCATGGTGCCCCACTCCGGCGTCGGCGGTTGCGCCCCCATACCGAGAAAGCCCAACGCCGCCATATCGAGAATGGCGTTGGAGAAACCTAAAGATGCCTGCACGATCAGCGGTGCCAGGCAGTTAGGCAGAATATTGACGAACATCTGGCGCAGCGTACCGGCACCCGCCACGCTGGAAGCGGTGACGTAATCGCGGTTCACTTCCACCAGCACCGCCGCGCGCGTCAGACGGATATAGTGCGGCAGCGCCACGAACGTCAGCGCCAGCCCGGCGTTAACAATCGATGGGCCAAAAATCGCCACCAGCACCAGCGCCAGCAACAGGCTCGGCAGCGCCAGCATGATATCGACCAGGCGCATGATGATGGCGTCAACCACCCCGCCGAGGTAACCGGCCATCAGACCGAAAACCACGCCGAGGATCAGCGACAGCACCACCACCAGGCAGCCCACCAGCAGTGACAGGCGCGCACCAAACATCAGGCGCGACAGAATATCGCGGCCAACGTCATCGGTGCCGAGGATAAATTTCCAGCTGCCACCGTCCTGCCAGACTGGCGGGTGCAGCAGCGCATCACGGAACTGTTCGGCTGGCGCATGCGGAGCCAGAAATTCGGCGAAGATGGCGATGAGCAACATCAGGACGATGTAGACCAGGCCAATCACCGCGCCTTTATTACGTTTGAAGTAGTGCCAGAATTCCTGAATTGGGGTCATCGGCTTGGGTGCAGCGCTTACGCTTGCGGGATCAACAGCAGACATGATGCCCCCTTATTTCTTATGACGGATACGTGGATTCACCACGCCGTACAACAGATCAACCAGCAGGTTGACCAGGATGATCAGAATCGCCACCAGCAGCACGCCGCCCTGCACCACCGGATAATCGCGGCGTTGCAGCGCTTCAATCAGCCAGCGCCCAAGGCCCGGCCAGGAGAAGATGGTTTCTGTCAGAATGGCACCCGCCAGCAAAGTACCGACCTGCAAACCGATAACCGTCACCACTGGCAGCATGGCGTTACGCAGCGCGTGCACCACAATCACGCGCATACGCGTCAGCCCTTTGGCGCGGGCGGTACGGATATAGTCTTCGCCCAGCACTTCCAGCATCGAGGAGCGCGTCATACGCACAATCACTGCCAGCGGGATGGTGCCCAGCACGATGGCGGGCAGAATCATGTGCATCACCGCATCTTTGAAATCACCCGGTTCACCCCAGATCAGGGTATCAATCAGCATAAAACCGGTGAGCGGATGGCTATCGTCGAGGAAAATGGTGTCGCTGACACGCCCGGAAACCGGTGTCAGGTTGAGCTGCACCGACACCAGCATGATCAGCATGATGCCCCACCAGAAAATCGGCATCGAATAGCCGGTGAGTGAGATGCCCACGGCGGTATGATCAAACACCGAACCGCGTTTAACCGCAGCCAGCACGCCCACCGGGATACCGACGGCAATGGCGAAAATCATCGCGCAGATGCCCAGCTCCAGCGTGGCTTTAAAGCGCGGCACAAATTCGTCCCACACCGGAATGCGGCTTTTCAATGAGATACCTAAATCGCCGTGCAATACGCCGTTGATGTAGGTGAGATATTGTTTCCACAGGGGTTGGTCAAGACCAAACATCGCCATCAACTGCGCATGGCGTTCTGGCGAGATACCACGTTCGCCCGCCATGATCAGCACCGGGTCACCGGGGATCAGATGGACAAATGCGAAGGTCAACAGGGTAATACCGATAAATGTCGGGATGACAAGTCCCAGACGTCGGAGTATGAACTGCAGCATAAGCCGGACTCTCAGTCATTTCCCACAGCGTTGCCGCCGGGGACTACATTGCTCAAAACATGCATCCGGCACATAGCCGAACGCGACGCCAGAAGCGCTTCAATATAAGAAATTTAGCCGGAAAAAAAATGCGGAGTGCGGGCGGTAAAGATACCGCCCGAGGGCCGACGGCGTCGGCCCTGACCGCCATAATCCGAAAGGTTATTCCTGGATATCGACGTTTTCGAAGTGATGTTTACCTAACGGGTCAACCACATAGCCGGTCACTTTCTTGCTGACTGGCTCATACACAGTCGAGTGAGCAATGATCAGCGCCGGAGCCTGGTCATGCATGATCACCTGTGCCTGTTTGTAGTATTCAATACGTTTGTTGTGATCGGCTTCAGCGCGTGCCGGCTGAATCTGATCTTCAAACGGCTTGTAGCACCAGCGAGAGTAGTTAGAACCGTCTTTCGCCGCCGCACAGCTGAACAGAGTGGCGAAGAAGTTGTCCGGATCCCCGTTGTCACCGGTCCAGCCCATCATCACCGTCTGATGCTCACCCGCTTTGGCGCGTTTCAGGTACTCGCCCCACTCGTAGGTCACGATCTTAGCTTTCACGCCAATTTTCGCCCAGTCAGCCTGAACCATTTCCGCCATACGACGGGCGTTCGGGTTGTAAGGACGCTGAACCGGCATCGCCCACAGGTCGATACTGAAGCCATCCGGCAGGCCTGCTTCTTTCAGCAGTTCTTTCGCTTTAGCCGGATCATACGGATAATCTTTAACCGCATCGTTGTAGCCCCACATGGTCGGCGGAATCAGGTTTTTCGCTGCCTGACCTGCACCCTGGTACACCGCATCAATAATGGCTTGCTTGTTCACCGCCATGGTCAGTGCCTGACGCACTTTCACGTTATCCAGCGGTTTTTTCTCGGTGTTGAACGACAGGTAACCCACGTTCAGACCCGGTTGCTCCATCAGATTGATGTTTTTGTCTTTCTTCATGCTGGCGATATCAGCCGGGTTCGGGTACGGCATCACCTGGCATTCGCCTTTCTGCAACTTGGCGTAGCGCACGGAAGCATCTGGCGTGATAGAGAAGACTAAGCGATCGATCTTCGGCTTGGTGCCCCAATAATCCGGGTTAGCTTTGTAGAGGATGCGTGAGTCTTTCTGGTATTGCAGCAGCTGGAACGGACCGGTACCCACTGGGTTGAGGTCCACTTTTTCCGGCGTACCGGCTTTCAGCATGTTGTCAGCGTACTCTTTGGACAGGATGGAGGCGAAGTCCATACCGAGGTCAGCCAGGAACGGGGATTCCGGACGTGTCAGCACGAAGCGAACGGTGTTGTCGTCCACTTTCTCGATTTTGCTGATCAAGTTCGGCATGTCCATGCCTTCGAAGTACTCGTAGCTGCCGCCAGAGACGCCGTGGTACTTGTTGTTTTTATCGAGCTGACGCTCGAAGGAGAAAATCACGTCATCAGCGTTGAAGTTACGCGTCGGTTTGAAGTCTTTGGTGGTTTGCCACTTCACGCCTTTGCGCAGATGGAAGGTATAGGTTTTGCCGTCAGCGCTCACATCCCACTTTTCGGCCAGGCCCGGTTCCACTTCTGTGGTGCCGATTTTGAATTCAACCAGACGGTTGTAGATCGGTACGGAGCTGGCATCGTAGGTCGTACCAGAGGTGAACAGCTGAGGGTTGAAGCCTTCCGGCGAACCTTCTGAACAGTAAACGAGGGTTTTCGCCTGGACACCCGCGGCAACGGTCATAGCAATCAGGCTCAGACCGACCTTCAGCATCCTGGATTTAGCCAGGGAGTTGATCATGTTTTGCTCCATTGTGATGTGATGTTGTGTGCGTTGCGCCTGACCTCTGATTTTTTTATGCGGTTCAGGCAAGTCACGTTAGTGACCAAAATGCGAGCCGTTGTTGTTGTTGCCCTGGCACCGTGGAATCTGCCAGAAGCGTCGGACTCTGCATCTATTGACGCATCAATTTGTCAACAGTTGCAAAGAACGTCAATACAAGGTGGGGTTATTTACAGAGAGTGTGAGTAACCGCAAGCAACGATAAAAAAACCCCTTCAACCGGTAAGCCAATATTTAAAAAGGTGATAAAGCCATCTACACCGAGTGATTATCTGGTTATATAGCCAAATGACAGTGATTATCACCGCTAAAAAACATACAAATATTGCCAGTAAATGTTGAATATATGAACGATTCCCCGTGCGTTATGACGTTCAGGCAGCGAAATATGCTGGACTATTGGCATAAGAAATCAGCAAAAAGCAAAAAGCGGTCATAAGAAGAATGTGTCGCGAATTAAGCGAGCAGCTAAGCAGCAGCAAGGGATTGATAGCCATGAGCAGGAATAATGACGACTATTTTGTAAATGGAGGGTGTAAAGGGTGAATTGTGACGTTTTGATATTTAAATCATGCGTCGCATCGAATAAAACCGCGCGATAAATCGCGCCGCTACGATTACGGACGAAAAAAAACCCGCTTTTACAAGCAGGTTTCTTAAATCTGGTCGGTGAGAGAGGATTCGAACCTCCGACCCCTTCGTCCCGAACGAAGTGCGCTACCAGGCTGCGCCACTCACCGATGGGGGCGCATCTTACTGCGCCACTTCTGGAGCGTCAATCCCTTTTTGTGCAAATCAACACGATCGCCTGGAAAGCAGGCAGCAGGGAAAAATCCTCTGCTGCTCAATAAGTTCCAGGCAAAAATTACAGCGTTTTGGCCTCTGTGGCTGCCGCAGGTGCCTGGCACCAGTTATTCGCCGCTTTAATCCCGCCGTCCGGCGAGCTATAGCCGAGGCAGCCGAGAATGGTGTCAAACAACTCAACATGACGATGTGTTTTGCCGACGCGCTGTTGCGCCTGCAAACGCTCGAAATTGCTGCGGTTGGTCGGGTCAGCCAGATACTTATCCGAGGCCCAGACCATCATCGGGACGCGGAACTGCTCCGGCGGAGCCATTTCACGCGGTGTACCGTGCAAATGCATATTTTCGCTAATCGACTCACCATGATCGGCGGCATAGAACACAATCGCCTTCTTGTCACGCAGCTGGTCTAACACGCTATCCAGCATGGTATCGACATAAAGAATCGAGTTGTCGTAAGCATTGATCAGTTGTGCTTTGCTACAGGTTTCATCGACACCCATACACTCGGGTTGATAGCGGGCAAAATTGCGCGGATAACGCTGCGAATAAAGATAGTGCGAACCTTTGGTATGCAGTACCACCAGATGCTTGCCTTTCGGGAAGCGCTCCAGCGATGATTGTAACTCCGGCACCAGCAGCATATCGTCCACCGGCTTGCCCTGGTTACGCTTCTCAGAACCAATCTGCTCACGGAACGAGAAGTTATTCACATCGGCGTTATCGTAGAACCATACTTCGCTCTGCATGGCGAACAGCTCCGACGTGAAACCCAGCTCTTTCATCACCGCGAAAATATTCTGTTCTTTCAGGGTGCGCCCCGGATTATCCATAGTGCCGCCTTCACGCACGAACATGCAGCGCAGTGATAACTTAGTCGCGGTATCGCAGGACTCGCCACGGAATGCCACCAGGTTTTTCTCTTTCGATAACTTCGGCGTGGTATCGCGTGCATAACCCAGCATGCCCATATGATCCCAGCGCGTCGTCTCACCAATCACAAACACCACGTAGGTGTCATCAATACCGGGGGGAGCCACGTAGGTAAACTTCTTTGCCGGGTCGAGCAGTTCCTGGCTATCCAGTTGCTCATCCACTTTGGTCCAGGCAAACAGCCCGAGCGCGGCAATCCAGTTTGAAGGCAGATAAGAATGCGCCACCACGCCGCCATAGCTGGGCAGATCGATGTTGGTGATCTCTTCGTTGGCTTTTTGCAGCTTGTCGAAATAGCGAATCGGCAGCCACACCAGCGCCACGCTCAGCAGCAAAATCACCGTGGGTTTGAGACGCTGGCCCGGCGTTTTCAACTGGTTAATCAGCGTCTGGCTGAGGTTATTACGCCAGATCATCAGCAGCGGTAAGGCACTCACCAGCACCATCCACAGCACAAAATGCAGGCCAATCACTTCTTTCGACAAATCAACATCGGTGGTCATCACCGAAGCGACGATGCCGTAGCCGATCACCACGTTAAAAAAAGCCATGTAATACGCAGAGGCGACGGAAATCACCACCAGCAGGCTGGCGAGCACGCGATAAACCCATTTGCCGCCCAGCGACAACAACCGCATCAGGAAGAAGGTCAGCAGCACTGCCGCCACCACTTCTGCCATAGCAGAGGCCCATTCGGTCAGTGTGAATTTCGTCAGATAACTGTCAAAACGTCGATAAAAAATCGGCAAATTCAACAAGATGCCGATATACAGCGCGAGCAGCAATGACAGCTTCTGCTGCGTTAAGGTTTTAATATAATTCATGAATTTACTTATTCCCGGCCTGGTGTCGGAGCTATAACCCTAAATGTGACTATGTAAAGACAGTAGAGTTCGCACAGTTTGCTAAAAACGTGATGAAACGAGCAGGATCGGGACGAATCTGAACGGAGAGAACCGGATGATGCCAAGCCAGCAGTAGAACATTTTTTGCACAAACCCGTAGCGGCGCAATTTATTGCGCAATGTTTTTGGCGTGTGAATCAAAACCCGCGCGATAAATCGCGCCGCTACGGAATGTGCACTCACTGAAGACGATTAATGAAATAAAATTCTTATTTCACTTTGGTGATTCGTCCATCTTTGGTGCGTACATAGGCAGAATAGTCAATGCCAAACCTTAAATCGCCATTATGCATGCGAAGAACCGACATAAGGATATTTTTATCAATGCAATTTTTAGGTGGGTTGATGTCATTGAAGCACAAGCGGTCTTTCTTACCTAATTCCTGGTAACCATCGCCAAAAGCAAAAAAAGTTATATAGAGTGGATTATCAGCATACTGAGCTAATATTCCGTTCTTATTTTCTAACCACCAATCAATCTTTCCTGATTCTGATAATGGAAGATGATCTACGATAATAGCTAAAGAATCTCCTGACCGGTGAGTGTCAATGACATTGACTTCTCTGTACTCAAGATAGAAGTACAAACCTGCTACGAGGATGATAAAAGAGAATAAAATATATCGTTTTTTCATCAGCAATGCCCTTCAAGCTCAATAGTGGCTTCCAGATTAGTCAGGAAAGGCCGAAATCCGAACTTGCTGGAAATCTCTGAGCATTTTTTTGATCAGGTGTTTATACGGTCCCACGCAGGCATAGGGTAGCGAAGTCACCTGCATTTCCTCACACAATAAACGGGCACATAGCGCATATCATCCGTGCCATAGTCATTAAAAAAACGTTGGGTGGTATAAATCGTTTGCGGAAAGGTTGCCATTGCCATGTGGAGTTACTCCTGTAACCGGCTGTCCATGATGCTGGCTATTAAATCGTGTTGCCCGACAGAAAAAATTGATCAAACCCCAGGAAATGAAATCACCCCAAATAAAAAAGACCCCGCAAGGATTTTTTATTAATTGAATAACTAAAAAGAGGCAAAAATTAGTGATATTCCATGCCACCTGAATGCCAAAACCATTCGGGATTAGGACGAATCTGAATGGAGAGAACCGGATGATGCGAAGCCAGCAGTAGAACATTTTTTGCACGAACCCGTAGCGGCGCAATTTATTGCGCAATGTTTTTGGTGCGTGAAGTAAAACCCGCGCGATAAATCGCGCCGCTACGGAATGTGCACTCACTGAAGACGATTAATGAAATAAAATTCTTATTTCACTTTGGTGATTCTTCCATCGTTGGTACGTACATAAACAGAAGATGCAAAGCTAAATTCCAAATCACCACTACGTGTGCGATCTACTAACATTAAAATATCCTTATCAATACAATTATTAGGCGGTGTGATATCGTCGAAGCATAGCCGGTCTTCTTTGCCTAACTCTTTATATCCGTCACCAAATGCGAAAATAGTAATAAGTTGTGGCCCATCTTCATTGCCAGGTGAAATGTTGTAATTTGAAAAAATGACTGCCTCATTTTTTAACCACCAGTTGATACGACTCGATTGTGACAATGGCAGATGGTTGACCAGAATATCCGCTGCATATTTTCCATGATGCACATCAATAACCTTAACTTCTCGATTATTAAGGTAAACGTAGGCACCACAGGCTATGAAGGCAAGCACTATCATTAATTGAAAAAAACGCTTCATCAGTTTCCACCTTCAATATCAATAGTAGCTTCCAGGTTGGTCAGGAAAGGCCGAAACCCGAATCGATGATAGCGCTGTAGAATGAACCAAATGCGAAAAAATTGGAACTGATGAAATTTCTTCTTTCGTATATCATCAACATCAAGCCCAAAATGATCTTGCCCGGTAAACCTTATCCTTGCTCGCCATTTGGTGTTACTTACTTCCAGGTTCAAAAGATCAATACGCGTCGCATGAACATCATGAATGGTGATCCCCATTCCATTGATTTTATCCAGTATCAATGAATCAAATTTTGGCAGTCTGCTCCTGTTCAGGTCTTCGTGAATTTCATTAACTCTTTCAGCAGGGTAACCACCTTTTTGATAGTCAATATATTTATTGATGACCTTCGGTATCCTGATTTTTGCACTTTCGCTATTATTATCTCTCAAAATCTTCTCCCGGTACGCCATATCCAATTGCATATCCCGGAAGGGCCCTCCGGTCGATTGCTGAAAATGCCTGAGCATTTTATTGATTAGGTGTTTATACGGCCCCACGCAGGCATAGGGTAGCGACGTCACCTGCATCTCCTCAAACAATAAACGGGCACATTCTTGCACACTCACCGCTGCTCCACGTTTGCCACCATAAGCGCCATGGAAACGTGATTGAGGATTATGAAACGTCGTCAGCCGTGTCAGGGTAAAAGGATCGACCTGGCTGGATATATGAGTAAGCCCAAATTCATGCTTTAACCGTTTTTCATCAATATCACCATAGCGCATATCATCCGTGCCATAGTCATTAAAAAACGTTGGGTGGTATAAATCGTTTGCGGAAAGGTTGCCATTGCCATGCGGAGTTACTCCCTGTAACCGGCTGTCCATGATGCTGGCTATTAAATCGTGTTCCCCGACAGAAAAAATTGATCAAACCCCAGGAAATGAAATCACCCCAAATAAAAAAGACCCCGCAAGGAGTCTTTTTTTATGACACGAATAACTAAAAAGAGTCATTAATTAATGATATTCAGTGTAACGTCAATATTGCCGCGTGTAGCATTAGAATATGGACAAACGATATGCGCAGCATCCACCAGTTTCTGTGCTTCCGCAGCGTCCATACCCGGCAGATTAATATTCAGTGTCACCTGAATGCCGAAACCATTCGGGATCGGACCGATACCCACTTCACCTTCAATAAACGCATCTTTAGCAATGGCGAATTTGTCGCGCGCTGCGACAAATTTCATCGCGCCGAGGAAACAAGCGGAATAACCGGCTGCGAACAGCTGCTCCGGGTTGGTCACCTCACCGCCCGCGCCGCCCATCTCTTTTGGCACACCCAGTTTCACATCCAGCACACCATCAGAAGAGGTCGCACGACCATCACGGCCACCGGTGGCTTTGGCTTTTGCGGTATAAACAACTTTCTCTAAAGACATGATAACCTCACTAATTCGCTATATGATCGCGTGCTATTTATATAACAGCACCAGTTCAAAAGATGCGCGATAAATCGCGCCGCTACGAAACTGTCGGGGAATTGCTTCGCCCCGACTATTTTTACTTAGCGCGATTTAGATTATCGCGCAAATCGTCCAGCTGATTTTTCAGCGCCAGCAGCTGGTCATCATCACAGGCTGAGGCACATTTGATCGCTTCCGGGATGGATTCCGCTTTCTGGCGTAAGGCGCGACCCGCATCCGTCAACGTGACCACCACCTGGCGTTCATCCTGACGCGAACGGGCACGACGCAGCAGCCCGGCGCTTTCCAGCCGTTTCAGCAATGGCGTCAGGGTGGCGGAATCGAGGAAAAGCTGCTCGCCAATCTCGGACACCGTCAGATCGTCCTGAGTCCACAGCACCAGCATCACCAGATATTGCGGGTAGGTGATTTCCAGCTGCGCCAGCAGTTGCCGGTACACTTTATGCATCGCCAGATTCGCCGAATACAGGGCGAAACAGAGATGCTGATCGAGCTGGAGTGGCGTCTGCGACACTTTTTTGTCATCTTGGTTACTGTTCATGCCAACTAATATAGATAGCGCGCTAGACAATTGCAAGCTACTTTTTCCCGGAGAACACAATATGCGGGATTCACTGGAAGATCAGGCGCGCCGCTATGCCACCCGGGCCCATGCTGCCGCCGGACAGCGTCGTAAATATACTGACGAGCCTTATATCGTCCATCCGGCAGCGGTCGCGGAGCTGGTGCGCAGCGTCACTGATGACGAGGCGATGCTGGCTGCTGCCTGGTTGCATGACACGGTAGAAGATACACCCAGCACATTACAGGATATTGAAAGCCACTTCGGCCCGCGCGTGGCTGAACTGGTGGATATGTTGACTGACAGCGCCCAGCCACAGGCGAAAAACCGCACCGCCCGTAAGCTGGCGCACTTCCGCCATACCGCGCAGGCCTCACCCGAGGCGCAAACCATCAAACTGGCTGACATCATCGATAACACCCGCTCCATCGTGCAATTTGATCCTCATTTCGCCCGCGTTTACCTGGTGGAGAAGCAGGTGCAGATTCAGTTGTTAAATGAAGGCGATAAGCGTTTGTGGCAGCAGGCGGATAACATGATTCGCCAGGGGATTGCCCAGCTGGCGCAGCCACCACACAGCGTACCGGAGAGTTGGTTTGTCAAACAGGCGGCCAAATACGGGGGTTTAAGTTAAAAAAAACCCGCCGTGATGGCGGGTCAGAACCGAATAGTCGGTGTTACTCAAGTAATTGTCGACCCAGATACGGATTGGCCTGCAACAGCTTCATCAATTTACGTGCCGTAGCGGAAGGGCGCGTGCGTTGCGCCTCCCAGCTTTTCACTGACGAGACGCTCACCCCCATCACGCGGGCGAATTCATCCACCTGCATGCCGGTCATCTCTCGTAAACGCTGCGGCTCGGGAACTGACGCCTTGTGAAGGGCGATTTCAGATACAGAAGGCTGTGCATCACGTGTCAAAACAATCTGTTCAAGACTACTAAGTAACTCGACCATTGGATCTTTTATTTCCATAGAGAACTCCTTAAAACTCACTATGAATCACGTGAAAGTAGAGAGGTAAAGCGTCCGCAGACGCTGAAACCGGCCAGTTCAGGCTGCATCCCGCAACGGTTTAAGACGAATTTTTATGAAACCGTTACGGGACACAGCCTGGGTGCACACTGCAAAAGATGCCAGGGCAATGCAACAATTGACCGGGTTTCTAAGTATGGGTCAGAACCCCGGCTTTGCTGCCATATTCCTGATTATTTTTTAATCTTAATTATAGCTTAACAGGTTTAATCACCATAAGTAGCTGTCCTGCCTGCACTTGCTGCCCGACCTGTCGTTGCAGGCTATGGATTTTTCCGCTGACTGGCGCGACGATCGGGATTTCCATCTTCATTGATTCGAGAATGCCAACGGTGGCTCCCGCTTCAATGTCACTGCCTGGTGCCACCAGCCACTGCCAGACGCTACCTGCCACCTGGCTCTCCACACCACAACAGTCGGCGGGGATGCTGGTTTCCTCACTGCTCTGCTCCGGCAGCTGGCTATCAAAGGTAAACTGCCCCTCGGCACGCCAGCGTGCCAGTTCGCTGTCAAACGCCTGCTGACGCTGCTGCTGGAAGTGAGAAATCTCGTCGGCCTGCTGCGTCAGTAACGCCTGATAATCGGCGAGGCGGAATTCTCCCTCCTCGATCCGCAGCGGATGATCCCCCCACGGAAAACGTTCACGAATTTGTAGCAGCTCGTCGGCGCTCACCGGATAGAAACGGATCTGGTCGAAAAAACGCAGCAGCCAGGGTTGGGTGAACACTGACGTCTGACGGTCACGGTTCCACATCTGCAGGGTACGTCCGACAAACTGATAACCGCCCGGCCCTTCCATGCCGTACACGCACAGATAAGCGCCACCGATCCCCACCGAGTTCTCCGCCGTCCAGGTACGCGCCGGATTGTATTTGGTCGTCACTAAGCGATGACGTGGATCGAGCGGCGTGGCAACCGGTGCACCGAGATAGACATCGCCCAGTCCCATCACCAGATAGGCGGCGCTGAACAGAATGTCTTTCACCGCCTCAACACTATCCAGCCCGTTGATACGACGGATAAATTCAATATTGCTCGGACACCAGGGTGCATTGGGTCGGACAGACTGGCTATAGCGTTGAATCGCCACACGGCAGGCTTCATCATCCCAGCTGAGCGGCAGCCACAATGTACGCGAAGGGACAGCCGCATCCGCTAAGGTTCCCAGTAACTTATCAGCGTGCAAAATCTGCGCCAGAAGCTCACTTCTTGTACAGGCCTGCGCGTCATAATGAATCTGCAATGAGCGGATGCCGGGCGTCAGTTCCAGCCGACCCGGCAGCGGATGCGCCTCCAGCCATTGCATCAGTGCATGGACGCGGAAACGCAGCGCGATATCTAACAGAAGATCGCCATATTCCACCAACAGAAAACGGTCACCGGCGGCGCGCACGCACAGCGATGGCAGCCCTGCCGCTGCTGCATGTTGGTGCAACACCGGATCAATCAGGGGCAGCGCTGCGCTTACGCTCAGTGGTTGCGCCTGCAGCGTGGCAATCTCCTCACGCTGCGCCTGCGCCAGTTGATCGGCCGTGGTCAGATCGATCGGCACAAACTGCACCCGATCGCCCGCTTTCAGCTGGCCGAGCTTCCACAGATCGGCCTCGGCAACCGTGGCCGGACAAACAAAACCACCGAGCGACGGCCCATCCGGTCCGAGGATTACCGGCATATCGCCGGTAAAATCGACGGTGCCAAACGCATAGGCGTTGTCATGGATATTGGAGGGATGCATCCCCGCCTCGCCGCCATCGCTCCGCGCCCAGGTGGGTTTTGGGCCAATCAGGCGGATGCCAGTGCGGCTGGAGTTGTAGTGCACCTGCCATTCGGCGGCGAAGAACTCGCTGATATCGTTATCGGTAAAGAAAGTGGGTGCACCGTGCGGTCCATAAATCACCCGCAACTGCCAGCTGCCGTTGAGTTGCGGCAGCAACGCCGCTGGCAACGCGGCCTCCGGCAATTGCGCAGGGGCAGCGAGGTGCAGCACATCCCCGGCGCGCAGCGCCCGTCCGGCATGGCCACCAAATTTGCCCAGCGTAAAGGTACTGCGGCTGCCGAGATAACGCGGCGTATCCAGCCCACCCGCCAGCAGCAGGTAGCTGCGGCTGCCGTCCTGTACTTCCCCCAGCGTCAGAGTTTGCCCGGCCTGAGCGCTGACAATCTGGTTCATCTCAAGCGGTTGCAGATCAAGCTGGGCCACCAGCGGCGCGCCGGTCAGCACGAAGCTACAGGCCTGATTAAAACGTAACGTCGGGCCACGCAAGGTAATTTCCAGACCCGCAGCCTGGGGATCATTCCCCAGCAGACGGTTGCCGAGCTGGAAGGCGCGGCTGTCGAACGGCCCGGAGGGGGGTACGCCGACATGCCAGTAACCGGTGCGGCCCGGTGCATCCTGCACCGTGGTCAGGGTGCCGCCGCTGATAATATCCAGCGTCGGCGGTTGCCACTGTACGCCCCCGAGGGTGGCGGTGATAATACGTCCCTGCTGCACTTCTGCCTGGGTCAGTAAATGGCGCAGCCACAGCAGATTGGTTTCGATGCCGTACAATTCCGTGGCATCCAGCGCCTGCGTCAGCCCGGCCAGCGCCAGGGCGCGATCCGCCCCATGCACAATCACTTTCGCCAGCATCGGATCGTAAAACGGGGAGACCTCCATGCCACTTTCAACGCTGCTGTCGACCCGCAGGGTGGCCGCTGCCAGTTCCGCCGGAAAGGCGACATGACTGAGCAGACCGGCGCTCGGCTGGAACTGCTTCGCCGGATCTTCCGCATACAAACGCACCTGAATCGCATGGCCGGTTGCCACCCGTGGCAAACTGGCGAGCGACGGCAGCGTCTGCTGCGCCAGCTCCACCATCCAGCGCACCAGATCCACGCCGTACACCATTTCGGTCACGCCGTGTTCCACCTGCAAACGGGTGTTGACTTCGAGGAACCAGAACTGCTGGCTGCCTTCGTCATAAACATATTCCACCGTACCGGCGCTGCGGTACTGCACCGCACGTCCCAGCCGTACCGCTGTCGCCTGCAATTCCGCGCGTACTGCGTCACTCAGGCCGGGGGCTGGGGTTTCTTCCATCACTTTCTGATTACGGCGCTGTGCCGAGCAATCACGCTCGCCGAGCGCAATCACCTCACCCACTCCATCACCAAAGATCTGTACTTCGATATGGCGCGCTCTGGCGATAAATTTCTCTAAAAAGACGCCATCGTCGGCGAAATTATTGCCTGCCAGGCGTTTTACGCGCGTAAAGGCATCGGCCAGTTGCTGCGCATCATCGCAACGCTGCATGCCAATGCCGCCACCGCCTGCGGTGCTTTTCAGCATCACCGGATAGCCGATGTCGAGCGCGGCAGCCTGCGCCTGTTCCAGCGACGTCAGCAGCCCGCTGCCGGGCAGCAGCGGGACATGATTTTCCTGCGCCAGCGCGCGGGCGCGGTGCTTCAGACCAAACGCCGCCATCTGCTGCGCATTCGGCCCGAGAAAATGCAGGCCCGCCGCCTCGCAACGGTTTACAAATTCGGGGTTTTCACTGAGGAAACCGTAACCCGGGTGCAGCGCCTGTGCGCCGCTCTGCGCGGCAATTGCCAGCAGCTTGTCCTGGTTCAGATAAGTATCGCGCACCTGGCCCTCGCCCAGCGACCAGGCTTCATCCGCCAGTCGCACATGGCGCGCGTGGCGATCGGCTTCGGCATACACCGCAATCGCCCTGATATTCATCGCCTGCAAGGTGCGGATAATACGCACCGCAATTGCGCCACGGTTGGCAATCAATACACGCTCAATCATGACTTCTACTCTCTTTCCGGCAGGTCGTCCTGCGCTGGCCTTGACGGCAAATAACGGGTCGTCCCGTTGCGTCAGGAGATCACCACACGTTGACTAAAATCGGCGTCGGGTTGTAACCGTTACAGGGGTTGTTGAGCTGCGGGCAGTTGGAGATCAGCACCAGGATGTTCATCTCCGCCACCATCTCGACATATTTACCCGGCGCTGAAATACCATCGGCAAAGGTCAGCCCGCCTTCGTGCGTCACCGGTACGTTCATAAAAAAGTTGATGTTATGGGTGATATCGCGGCGCGTCAGGCCATATTCGGGGTGTTCCACCACGGCCAGCATCCAGCTGTCACGACAGGCGTGCATATGCCGTTTCTCCAGGTCATAACGCACGGTGTTGCTCTCCGTAGCACAGGCCCCGCCGAGGGTATCGTGGCGGCCACAGGTGTCAGCAACGAGGGTCAGCATCGGACGATCGTCATTGGAACGCAGCACGCTGCCCGCCGTCAGAAACACATTTTGCTGGCCGCGCAGCGTGTCGCTCATGCTGTAGCGCTCAGCCGTATCATCGGCGTTGAAGAACAACGTATCCGCCGCCTGATTGCCTTCCAGATCGGTGATACGCAGCGTCGCGCCTTTTTCGATGCGATACAGCCAGTAATCACCGGCACCAATCTGCTGCTGAAAATGCGCCTCGGCAGGATTCAGTAAACTTTCTTTGATCATCACAACTCTCCCTGCAATTGATAAAGGGCGTTATTACGCAGGCCGCGCTGGTTTTCGGCGCGTTGCAGGCAAATCTCCGGCAGCGGCGCGCGCTGCGCATCGATCTGCAATCCCAGTGGCGGGTACGGATAATCACCTGCCGGGGTGAGCGGATGCGGGCAGGTATGCAACACCACCAGAGTATCCATGGCGAAACGCAGCCGGACCTGCGCCCCGGCAGCACCCTGCTGTTCCCGTTGCAGCGTGCCGTTGTCGTCGGCGCGTACCTGGGCGAAAAAGTTGATGCAGGCGGCCATATCACGCTTGCCGAGACCATATTTCGCCAGCTCCACCAGGAAGCTGTCGTAGCCATTTTGATGGCGCTGATTACGTGCCTGCTGATAATCGCTGGCACCAAAAAGTGCGGCAGTTTGCGGCGCGTTCAGCGTGCCGCACACGCTCTCGTGCCAGCCGAAGCTGTCCGCTTCAATGCCGCAGAAGATGCGCCCCATGTCCGAGTAGAGGCAGTGCCCGGCGGTAAGGCGAAAGGTGTGCTGGCACTTGAGGGTGTCCGGCGCGTTGTAACGCTCCAGCAGGTTTTCCGGGTTGTAAAACAGCATGCCGACATTCGCGCCGCCCGCCACATCGGTGAGGGTCAGCGCAGTGCCGCTGCGCATAACAAACGACCAGTGCGAACCAGCCGGTAACGTTGTCTGGTATGAGGTAGTCATGATTCTCTCCTTCAGGCGACCTGCGATTCCGTCAGCGGCGCATCGGCAGGCCGCTGCCGATCGAGTGGCAGGTCGTAGGTAATGGTTGCACCCCAGGCTTCCGGCGCGTGGGGATCGTGGCGCAGCTTGTCGAAGACCAGCAGACGCGAGGCGAGGCTGAAGCCTTCTTTCAGATCGTGGGTGATCATGAAGATGGTCAGACCATGCTGCTGCCACAACTGGGTAATCAGCTGATGCATCTCGCTGCGGATACCGGGATCGAGCGCGCCAAAGGGTTCATCCAGCAGCAGAATGCGCGGTCGCTTCATCAGCGCCTGCGCCAGTGCCAGTCGCTGTTGCATCCCGCCGGACAGCTGATGCGGATACTTGCTTTGCGCATGTTCGAGGCCCACCTGCGCCAGCATCGCCTGCGCGCGCTGGCGGATGGCCTGACGTTTGCGTCCCCAGACGCGTCCCAGCCAACGTGCGGTGCTGAACTCTTCCGCCAGCATCACGTTGCCCAGCACCGTCAGATGCGGGAACACCGAGTAGCGCTGAAACACCACACCACGGTGGGCATCGGGTTCATCGGGGATCGGTTCACCATCCAGCAGCAGTGCGCCTTTGGTCGGGGCTTCGGTGCCGAGCAGCATATTGAGAAAGGTGGTTTTGCCGCAGCCGGACGCGCCGACAATCGCCACAAATTCTCCCTCTTCCACGCTGATGTTCAGACGCTCCAGCACCACCTGCTGACCATAGTGCTTCTCAAGGTTTTTCAGTTGCAGTAAGGGCATGCGGTACTCCTTATTTGGCGTAATACCACGGCCAGCAGCGACGGCTAATCAGCCGCAGCAGCAGGTCGAGGGCAAAGGCCAGCAGGGTAATCCAGGCGACGTAAGGCAAAATCACATCCATCGCCAGATAACGACGCATCAGGAAGATGCGGTAACCCAGTCCTTCGGTGGCAACGATGGCTTCCGCAGCGATCAGGAACAGCCACGCTGAGCTGAGTGACAGGCGCACCGCATCGAACAGACGCGGCATCAGCTGTGGCAGGATCACCCGCCACAAAATCTGTGCGCTATTGCCGCCCAGCGTCTGCGCCTTCACCAGCTGCTCACGCGGGATTTTCTCCACCTGGAGTTGTAAATCACGGGCAATCAACGGGGTGATGCCGATGACAATCAGCACCACTTTCGACACTTCACCGAGGCCAAAGCAGATAAACAGAATCGGCAGAATCGCCAGCGGCGGCACCAGGGCGAACAGCGTCACCAGCGGAGCCAGCACCGCACGCACCACCGGCAACGCACCGGTGAACAGACCAATCGCCAGCGCCAGCATGGCGCTGATTAACACGCCGCTCAGCAGACGCATCAGGCTGGCGGCGGTGTCGGTCCACAGCAGATACTCCCCGGTACGCGGGCTGGGCTGAAACGCCATCCGGTTGATGGCGTCACCCATGGCGTTGAACCCCGGCAGCAACTTATCCGCCGCGTTGAGGCTCAGACGCGCATCCGACGCGAACAGATACACCAGCAGCAACGCCAGCAGCGGCAGCACACCGAGCAACAGGCGGCCCATCGGCAGCGGTTGATAGTTAATCAGTTTACGCATCGGCTTTGCTCCCGCTTACAGCTGGCCTGCGGCCGCCAGTTTGGTGTAGGTATCGATAAAGCGCAGTTTGATGTTGCCCGCGTTACCCCAGTTACCCGCCGGTGTTTCCACCCCCACCACATCGGCACTCGGCGCAGCCTCGCCCAGCAAGCCATGTTTGAAGGAGAACTCCGCCACCAGCTGCATTGTGGCTTTCAGCTGCGGGCTATCGACGAAATCGAGAGTGGTTTTGCCATCACCGAACAGATGGGTGGCGGCCAGCTGCTGGTCGAAACCGGCGAGGTCGGTGCCGGATGCCTGCGCCATTTGCGTGCGTGCCGCAACTGCGGTCGCACCTGGGCCAGACATGGTTTTCAGGGTTTCATACCAGGCCCCGGTCAGCGCTTTGCCCAGCTGCGGGTACTTCTTCAGGGTGTTGGTGTTGACCACCAGCAGGTCGAGGATTTCGCCCGGAATCTGCGCCGAGGAGAAGATCAGATGGCTGTTCGGCACTTTCTTCGCCTCTGCCAGCAGTGGGTTCCAGGTAACAATTGAGTTGACGTCTGGCGTGCCAAAAGCCGCCACCAGATCGGCATCGGCGGTGTTGACCACTTTGACATCTTTTTCGCTCATGCCGGATTTCTCCAGCGCCCGCGCCAGCAGGTAATGGGATACCGACAGTTGCACCAGATTGATCGGTTTGCCTTTCAGCGCCGCCACACTATCCGCGCCTTTCAGCAGGATGCCGTCGTTGCCGTTGGAATAGTCGCCGACGATCAGCGCGGTGCTGTCGACACCGCCGGTGGCCGGAATGGTCAGCGCATCCATGTTGGTCATGGTGCAGCCATCAAAGCCGCCTGCGGTGTATTGGTTGACCGACTCGATATAGTCGTTGACCTGCACAAACTGGATGTCGATGCCGTATTTATCGGCCCATTTTTTGACGATGCCATTCTGCTGGGCGTAATCCCACGGCATCCAGCCTGCATAAATGGACCAGCAAATCTTGAAGGAGGGTTTGGCGGCGGCCAGCGTGTTAACGCTGAACAGCGCGATGGTACAAAGCAACAGCACACGGAGACAGGCTTTGATCATGGTGGTTCCTCTGACGTTAGCGGACGAATAAAAGCAGGAGGCGGCGAGTAACGATCTCGCTTTCCTCCCGGGCTTTTATCCCGCCGTGTAACCGTCAGAGGACGGTCGGTCACTCTCGGACCAGCATCTCGCGATCGGAACCCTAGTGACCCATTGCAAATTGTCTGGCGACATCGGTTACCCGCTATCGCTCCTGCATCTGGCTAAAGTCAGGCAAGAAAAGTGCCAATGTTTTATTTAATTGAAAAACAAAGAATTTTATAAAAAACACCGCCCCAGTCTGCACGATTCTGCACAGCGGTGCAGCAGCCGCGCACCAACATGACGCAGGCCGCTCAGGCCCAGGTTGATGAACTTCTCAGTTTTTACCTGGCACGAAAAAAAGTTTTACTTAACGATCATAGGGTTATTCCTGAATCCTTCTTGCTCCTTCTGAACCAATTAAATATTGGTTCGCTTCTTGCCTAAGCTGAGAACAGCCTTCGCATAACTCACGCACAGGTTGTAGCGGCGCGATTTATCGCGCGCCTTTTAACAAACAGCGCGATAAATCGCGCCGCTACAAGTTCGTGCAAGCCATCGCTTATCTGACAGACATTAGGCTTTACGTGATTCCAATTGATGAATAAACAGGCGAACCAATCATGAGTGACACGCCAAAATCTGCCATCAACTCCAGCTCGGCGCTGGAGCAATTACGCCAGCTGATTCAGCAGCAGGAACACACGCCCGATCGCGCGTTGCCGACCGAGCGCGAGCTGGCCGAACGCTTTGGCGTGGGCCGTCGTGAAATCCGCCGCGCGCTGGATGTGCTGGAAGAAGAGGGCCGCATCTGGCGTAAACAAGGCAAAGGTACCTTTGTCGGCCCGGCCGCCCCGGTACAGCCGCTGGTGCTGCACGATTTGCCGCAGCAGTCGAACCTGCTGGAGGTGATGGAAGCGCGTCTGCAACTGGAGCCTGGGCTGGCACGTCTCGCCGCACTGCGCGCCAGCAAAGAACAAATCGCCCTGATGAAACGCCTGATTGAACGCATGCAGGGCATTGTCGCGCCAGAAGATGGCGACCAGCACGAGCTGTGGGACAGCGCCTTTCACCGCGCCATCGCGGAAGCCGCCGGGAATCGCCTGATGCTCGGCCTGTTTGAAGCCGTCGATGCGGTGCGCCGCGACCCCGGCTGGCAGCATCTGCGCGAACAGGCTCGCACCCCGGCACGCCTCGATACCTACGACAACCATCACCAGCGCCTGCTGGACCATATCGCCAATCGCCAGCCCCATGAGGCGGCAGCGGCGATGCGTGAGCATCTGCTGGCGCTGCAACAGGCGCTGATGGAAACCCTGTATGCCAGCCACGAGGAGACGCCATGACGGCCCAACCTGTTTTGTCGGTCAGCAATTTGCGCGTGCAGTTTCGCGGTTCGCCGGTCACGGTGATCGACGACATCTCCCTGACGCTGCACACCGGGGAAACCCTGGCGCTGGTCGGCGAATCCGGCTGCGGCAAAAGCATCACCTCGCTGACGCTGATGGGCCTGCAACCGGGCAGTGCGCAGATTTTGCAGGGCGAGATGCAGTTTGATGGCCGCGATTTGCGCACGCTGAGCGCCGGTGACTATGCCAGCCTGCGCGGCAATCAGCTGGCAATGATTTTTCAGGAGCCAATGACCTCGCTCAATCCGGCCTTCACTCTCGGCGATCAGCTGAGCGAGGCGGTGATGCGCCATCGTAAGGTCAACCGCCGCGCCGCTATGGACACGGCACTGGCCATTCTGCAAAAAGTGCAGATTCCGGCAGCGGAAATGCGTCTGAAGGCTTACCCGCATCAGCTTTCCGGCGGGATGCGCCAGCGCGTGATGATCGCCATGGCGCTGATTAACCAGCCCAAACTGTTGATCGCCGATGAACCCACCACCGCGCTCGACGTCACCATTCAGGCACAGATCCTCGATCTGCTGAATACGCTGAAGCAGGAAACCGGCACCGCGGTACTGATGATCACGCACGATCTTGGCGTGGTCGCAGAAGTCGCGCAGCGCGTGGCGGTGATGTACGCCGGCCAGGTGGTGGAGAGCGGAACCGTGGCAGAGATTTTCAACGATCCGCAGCATCCCTACACCATTGGGCTGATGGGGTCGATTCCCAGCCTGAGCGCACGCAGCGGCGCACTGGCGACCATTCCCGGATCGGTGCCGCTGCCGGAGAGCATGCCCGCCGGTTGTCGCTTTGCCACCCGCTGCCCGTTTGCAGAAACGCGCTGTCATCAGCACCGCCCGGCGCTACGCGCGCTGACGCCGGAACATCAGGTGGCCTGTTTTCGTGCCCCGCTGGAACAGCACGTTACGCTGGGAGAGATCGCATGAAACCGATTTTAGAATGTCGCGATTTAAGCAAAACCTTCAATGGTCCCAATCGCCTGTTTAAACGCAACCGTGGCGTCACGGCGGTGGATCGCGTGTCACTGCAGGTGATGCCGGGAGAAACCCTGGCGATTGTCGGCGAGTCCGGTTCCGGTAAATCGACGCTGGGCCGTCTGTTGCTGCGTTTGCTGGCGGCCAGTGCCGGAGACGTGATGTACCAGGGGGAAAGCATCACCCACGCCAGCGGCACGCGCCTCAACCAGCTGCGCCGTGAATTGCAGATTATCTTTCAGGACCCCTTCGCCTCCCTCAACCCCCGTATGACGGTGCAACAGATTGTCGGCGAGCCGCTGTGGCTGCACGACAAACTGAACCGTGAAGCACGCCATGCGCGGGTGGCGGAGCTGCTGCACACCGTCGGCCTGCCCGCCGCCTGGGCAGAACGCTATCCGCACGAGTTTTCCGGCGGCCAGCGTCAGCGTATCGGCATTGCCCGCGCCCTCGCCTCACAACCGAAGCTGCTGCTCGGGGATGAGCCGGTGTCCGCGCTGGATGTTTCGGTACAGGCGCAGGTGGTGAACCTGCTGGAAAGCCTGAAGCAGCAGTTTGGCCTGACGATGATTATCGTGGCGCATGGCCTGGCGGTGATTCGCCATATGAGCGACCGCGTGGCGGTGATGTACCTCGGGCAGATTGTCGAACTGGCGACGGTGGACGAAATTTTCGATGCGCCGCTGCATCCCTATACCCAGGCGCTGATTGCCTCCGCGCCCCAAATGCAGCCGGGGGCCAGCCGCACCATTCCGATGTTGCAGGGCGACCTGCCCAATCCGGCCAATCCTCCCACCGGCTGCCGTTTTCATACCCGCTGCCCGTGGGCGACCGCTGAGTGTCGCCAGTTTGAACCCATCAACCAGGTGCTGAGCGGTGGACGACAAATTGCCTGTCACCGCTGGCAGGAGATTAACCGCGACCGTAGCGCAATTGTCATTGCGCCGCCGTCTGCCGCCTTTTTACGTCGCCGCGCGCTGTTTGAGCAGGCGGTCAATCAGCAAGCTTAACCCTCTGGAGATTAGCCGTGAAGAAAGCGTTATTAACTGCCCTAAGTGGTTTGATGTTGCTGGGTGCCAGCGCGCATAGCCACGCCGAAAGCGTGATTCGTATCGGACTGGGTGCCGACCCGGACATGCTCGACCCTCATCTGGCGCGCACCTACTATGGCCGCTTTGTCTTTGCGGCCCTGTGCGACCGGCTGGTTGATGTTGATGAGAACCTGAAAGTGGTGCCAGGCCTCGCCACCGACTGGGCATGGAGTGATGGCGGCAAAACACTGACCATGAATCTGCGCAGTGGCGTCACCTTCCACGACGGCGAAAAATTCGATGCCAACGCGGTGAAATTCAATATCGAGCGCGCGTTGACGCTGCCGGGTTCACTGCGGAAAAGCGAAATCTCCTCGATTGAGAGCGTGGAAGTCAGCGGGCCGATGCAGGTCAAATTCCACCTGAAAACCCCGGATGCGGCGTTACTCAGCCAGCTGACCGACCGCGCTGGCGCGATGCTGGCCCCTGAGGCGGCGAAGAAGCCTGATTTCGCCACCCACCCGGTGTGCTCCGGCCCGTATCAGTTCGAAAGCCGCGTGCAGCAGGACCGCATCGTACTGAAGCGTTTTGATCATTACTGGAACAAAGGCGCCTACCACTTCGACAAAGTGATTTTCCTGCCGATCCCGGATGCCTCGGTACGCCTCGCCAACCTGCGCGCCGGTGACCTCGATCTCACCGAAGGCGTGGCCGCCAGCGACGTGAAAACCGTTGAAGGCGACAGCAAACTGGCGCTGGCGAAAGTCACTGGCCTCGGTTATCAGGGCATCACCTTCAATATCAACAACGGCAAAGTCGATGCCAATAGCCCGCTGAAAGATCCCCGCGTGCGTGAAGCCTTCTCGCTGGCGATTGACCGCGATGCGCTGAATCAGGTGGCGTTTGAAGGCCTGTATACCCCGGCTAATCAGGCGTTTTCTCCGGTCAGCCCGTATCACGTCAATATCCCGACCCCGGCGCGCGATGTGGAGAAAGCCAAAGCGTTGCTGAAGGCGGCAGGCGTCACCACGCCACTCAACGTGACGCTGCTGGTCACCAACAACCCTACCGCGCAGCAGGTGGGTCAGGTGATTCAGGCGATGGTGAGCGAGGCCGGTTTCAACCTCAATCTGCAAATGAGCGAGTTTGCCACCCTGCTGGATCGCCAGCAGCGCGGCGATTACCAGCTCAGTCTGTCTGGCTGGTCCGGTCGTCCCGACCCGGATGGCAGCATTTATTCATTTATTAACAGCAAAGGCACCCTGAACGATGGCCGCTACAGCAATCCGCAGGTGGATGAGTGGCTGAACGCTGCGCGTCTGACCAACGATCAGGCACAACGTCAGGCGTTGTACAACAAGGTGGTGAACCAGCTGCAAACCGATATGCCGATTGCTTACCTCTACTTTGAGCCACGCATCTTTGGCATGACGAAAAAATTGCAGGGCTTTAAAGCCTGGCCGGACGGGCTGGTACGCCTGGCTGGCGTAAGCATGGCGCAGTAAACCGCTAAGGAGCGATGATGCTGGAATTGATTGTTAAACGGCTGCTGCTGGCCATTCCCACCCTGTTGCTGGTGAGCATGATGGTGTTTGCGCTGCAAAAGCTGCTGCCAGGCGACCCGGTGCTGGCAATGGCCGGTGAGGAGCGCGATCCGGCGGTCATCGCTCAGTTGCGTGCCGAGTACCATCTCGACGACCCGATCCCCACGCAATATTTCGCGTGGATTGGCAGCGCGCTAAAGGGCGATCTCGGCGTGTCACTGCGTACCAAAGAGCCAGTGACGGCGTTGATTGCCAGCAAATTGCCGGTCACGCTGGAGCTGTCGCTGCTGGCGATGCTGATTGCGCTGCTGGCAGGCATCAGCATGGGGATTATCGCGGCGGTGCGTAAAGACAGCTGGGTCGATCACACCACCAACTTTGTCGCGCTATCGGGCATCTCGGTGCCCCATTTCTGGCTGGGGATTCTGCTGATCCTGCTGTTTTCGGTGCATCTGCAATGGCTACCGGCGTCAGGTTTTGTGCCGGTCAGCGAAGATATGGCGCAGAACCTGAAAACCCTGCTGCTACCGGCGCTGGTGCTGGGTACGGGCCTCGCCGCCACCCTGATGCGCCATACCCGCGCCTCGATGATCGCGGTGCTGAAAGCGGACTACATCCGTACCGCGCGCGCTAAAGGCCTGCTGGCCCCGAAAGTGGTGCTGAAACACGCCTTCCGCAATGCGCTGATGCCGATCGTCACCCTGACCACCCTGTTGTTTGGTGAACTGCTGGGCGGCGCAGTGCTGACCGAGCAGGTTTTTACCCTGCCCGGCTTCGGCAAGATGATTGTCGATGCGGTGTTTAACCGTGATTACGCCGTGGTGCAAGGCGTGGTGCTGGTGGTTGCCATTGGGTTTCTGCTGCTCAACCTGCTGGCCGACGTGCTCTATCTGTTAATCAACCCGAAAATGCGAGGCTAACCATGAGCGAGGTCTTAACCGCAGGCGCCGTGCCTGCCGTAGCAAAGCCGAGTCGCCGGGTGCTGAAGAAGTTTTTGCGTAATAAAAGCGCGCTGATTGGCGCGGTGATTGTGGTGCTGTTTGTCGCGGTAGCGCTGCTGGCCCCGTGGCTGGCCCCCTCAGATCCCATCAAAGCCAACTTTCTGGCGGTACGCAAAGCGCCGTCGGCGCTGTTCTGGTTCGGCACCGACGAACTGGGACGCGATATTCTGTCGCGTCTGATTTGGGGCGCGCGCACCTCGCTGCTGGCAGGCTGCATTTCGGTGATGATCGCCATCCTGATTGGGGTGCCGCTCGGGCTGATTGCCGGTTACTGGCAGGGCTGGTGCGACGGTATTATTTCACGCTTTATCGAGGCGCTGCTCGCCTGCCCGTTTCTGATTCTGGCGATTGCGCTCGGGGCGTTTCTCGGCCCGAGCCTGTCGAATGCGATGATCGCGATTGGCCTGTCAGCGATGCCGATTTTCGCCCGTCTGACGCGCGGCCAGGTGATCGCCATTCGTCACGAAGAGTATATCGATGGCGCTCGCGCCATCGGTCTGCCGGACCGCTGGATCATCCTGCGTTACGTGCTGCCGAATGTGTTGTCGCCGATTCTGGTACAGGCCACGCTGGCGATTGCGTCGGCGATTATCACCGAAGCCAGCCTGTCGTTTCTCGGCCTCGGCCAGCAACCCCCTTCGCCCTCGTGGGGCGCGATGCTGAATACCGCCAAAGGTTACCTGGAACAGGCACCGTGGATGTCGATTTTTCCCGGCCTGGCCATTTTTCTCACCGTGCAGGGCTTCAACCTGTTGGGCGACGGACTGCGCGACGCGCTCGATCCGCGCAATGACTCACATTAAGGAAAGGTTATGAGTGATTTGGATTACAACGTCAGTTACGCCTCACACCGTGTACCGATGATGGGACGCAACGCCGTCGCCACCTCGCAGCCGCTGGCAGCGCAGGCCGGTATCCGCATGTTGCAGCTGGGCGGCAACGCCGTCGATGCGGCGATTGCCAGCGCTATGGCGCTGACGGTGCTGGAGCCGACCGGTAACGGCCTCGGCAGCGATGCGTTCGCCATTATCTGGGACGGTAAAGAATTGCACGGCCTGAATGCTTCCGGCCGCGCCCCGGCGGCATGGAACCCGGAACGTTTTGCCGGACAGCAAACCATGCCGGAAATCGGCTGGGAGGCCGTCACCGTGCCGGGCGCAGTGTCGGCCTGGGTGGCACTGGCGGAACGCTTTGGCACCCTGCCGCTCACCACGCTGGCGCAACCGGCGATTGAATACGCCCGCGACGGCTTTCCGGTGTCGCCGCTGATTGGGCAGCTATGGCAGCGTGGCTACAACAAACTGAAAGATCAGCCCGGCTTCAGCGCCTGTTTTGCACCGGAAGGCCGCCCGCCGCGTGCCGGTGAGTTGTTCCGCAATCCGGCGCAGGCCGCCACCCTGCAGAAAATCGCTGAAACCAACGGCGAAGCTTTTTATCGCGGCGAACTGGCGCAGCAGATGGCTGCCTTCGCCGCCGAGCACGGTGCCGCACTGACGCTGGACGATCTTAACCATCATCGTGCCGACTGGGTGCAGCTGCTGTCGCAGCCGTTTGCCGGTGGTTCGGTGCAGGAACTGCCGCCCAACGGCCAGGGCATCGCCACCCTGATCGCCCTTGGCATTCTGGAGCATTGGGATATCGGCCGTTACACGCCGGACAGCGTGCCGTGGCTGCACTTGTCGATTGAAGCGATGAAGCTGGCGCTGGTGGATCTGGAGCGTTATGTCACCGATGAAGACCACCTGGAATTCCCGGCGGATTTGCTGCTGAGCGACAGCTACCTGAAACAGCGCGCTGCGCTTATTGACCCGGATAACGCGGGAGACTTTACCTTCGGCGCCCCGCAGCAGAGCGGCACTGTGTATCTTTCGACCGCCGATGCCAGCGGCATGATGGTGTCATTTATTCAGTCCAACTTTATGGGCTTCGGTTCCGGCGTGGTGGTTCCTGACACCGGCATCAGCCTGCAAAACCGTGGCGCGGGTTTCTCACTCGATCCTGCGCATCCGAATGTGGTCGCTGGCGGTAAACGTCCGTTCCATACCATCATCCCGGCGTTTGCGCTGGATGGCGACGGCCAGCCACTGATGTCATTCGGCGTGATGGGGGGGCCGATGCAAGCCCAGGGACATTTGCAGATGGCGCTGCGCATTATGCTGCACAAACAGAACCCGCAGGCGGCGATTGATGCACCGCGCTGGCGTGTGGTGCAGGGGCGAGAAGTGATTGTCGAAGCGGGGATGGATCGTAATGTCCTTGCCGCACTGCGCGCGATGGGCCACAAGATTGCGGTGGAAGATCCGTTGCAGGGTTATAACTTCGGTGGTGCGCAGGTTGTGGTGCGTGACCCGCAGGGGTTTTATATTGCGGCGACCGAGAGCCGGAAGGATGGGCAGGCGTTGGTGTATTAATGCGCTGTTGGCGGCGAGTTGCCTGCAAGCAGCGGTTTGGCCCTGAGAAGGTTCCGCCCGCCAGGCTTTGGGTAGTTTCAGGACCTGTGTGCAGGCGGACGGGCAAAGGTGCGATGGCGCGCACCTTTGCAATCCGCGCCCTGCGGCGTCCTCGCGCAGCGCTGCGCGCTGTCCCCTCGCTTATCACTCAGGCCGAACGGACCACGCGGATTCGCCATCCATGGCTCATGCCGCGCTCTCGCCGCATCCATGCGGCTCGTCCTGGCCTTCCCTCTGCGCTCGGCGCTGCGAATGCCGCCAACACCCCCGCCTGAAAGCCCGTGCTATCTGAGTTGCGCGATAAATCGCGCCGCTACAACAGCGTGCAGTTATTTGTAGCGGCGCGATTTATCGCGCAAAAAGCAATGAAGAAATAAATGGAAAGCAAAAGGCGTGCAGCGGGGGTGTGAGCGCCATCCGAACTCGCTGAGTGCGGGAGCGATTCCAGGATGAGCCGCATGGATGCAGCGAAAGGCGGCGTGTAGCGGCGCGATTTATCGCGCAATAAAGCCGCGAAGCGGCGAGGGAGGCGGCGCAAGGCCGGGGAATGCAAAGGGGGCGGCAGGCCCCCTTTGCTCGGTCGCCGCACGGGCGAACTGAAACTTCAGGTGCCCGAGGCGAACGAAATCACTCCGAAACAAACAAAACCACGCCATGGCGAACATAAAGATAAAGACGTTTTAAACGCACCACAACGCGCCCGTTGTACACCCCAACCCATTGTTCTATCCTTTAGGACCTTTCCCACCGAATTAAATCTATTCCCCGCAACGGAAGCGTGGCGGGGATAAGCCATGATCACTGACAGGAGTTGAAATATGGCGTCAGGAATTTCCCGCATCTGGATGCGTAGCGGCATGTTAATGATTACGTTGCTCGCCGTGCTGCAACTTACCGCCTGTGGCGATAAAGAAGGCGATCAACGCAAAGCCTTTACCGATTTTCTCCAGAACACCGCGATGCGCAGCGGCGAGCATCTGCCCAGCCTGAGCGAAAACCAGAAACAAACCTTCGGTAACTATGCCAGCGATTACGCCATCCTTTATGGCTTCTCTCAGCAGGTCAATCAGGCGGTTGAACAGGGTATGCGCCCGGTCGTTGATGAGCTGGCCGCCATTCGCGTGCCCCAGGATTATCTGACGCGCCGTGACACACTGCGCCAGGCCAGCGGCAATCTCAGCGTACTGACCCAGCAGATTCAGGCCGCCAAAATGCAGGCGGACAGCAGCCACGCCGCACTGAAACAACCGGACGACCTGAAAAAAGTGTATGACAGCGTCTTCACCAAAGTGGTGACGCAACCCGCCAGCACTCTGATGCCACTGCTGCCGCAATTGCAGGCACTGAGCCAGGCCGCAGTCCAGACCGGTGACTACCTGCAATCGCAGGGTACCCGTGTCACCTTTAATAATGGTGGCGTGCAGTTCCCGACCCAGGATCAGGCAACACAGTACAACGCGCTGATGACTACCCTCTCCAGCAATGCGCAGGCGCTGACCCAGGCACAGAATGCCGTACAGAGCGGTTTTCAGTAAAACTTCAGGCGGGTAATCATGGATTACCCGCTTTTCAGACTTTTGTCACTTCCTTACATCCCCCTTTTCTGCATGACCTCCCCCCCGTCATTGTGTGATCTGGCGCATTTTCGACCATAAATTGTTTGTGATCATCATCACATTTATGAAACAAACCACCCCCGGAAAAAAGTGATTATCGTCACATTTATCAGCCTGACTTGGTTAAATATTCGGCATCGTACTTTTCTTACACTGCCTTTTTGTGATCAATATCACCAAATAGCACCCTGCACACCCCAAATAAGCGTGATCTAAATCACACTTATTCCGTGCCCTACGCAGCGTCATAAACTAGTGCTAGAGTCCGCCTGCATACAGTAATGCCACGGCCCCCGCCGTAACGTCTTAACAAAAACAAACGCGCTCTCTTATTGCGGCGCGTCTCAATAAGGGGTGGGTTTATGTCCTCATCAGTGAAGGTCAAAGTTCAAAGCTTTGGTCGCTTTCTGAGTAATATGGTGATGCCTAACATCGGTGCGTTTATCGCCTGGGGTATCATCACAGCACTGTTCATTCCAACGGGTTGGATCCCCAACGCGACGCTGGCGAAACTCGTCGGCCCGATGATCACCTATCTGCTGCCACTGCTGATTGGTTTCACCGGTGGTCGTCTGGTGGGTGGTGACCGTGGCGGCGTGGTCGGCGCAATCACCACCATGGGTGTGATTGTCGGTGCCGATATGCCAATGTTCCTCGGCTCGATGATTGCCGGTCCGCTGGGCGGCTGGGCGATCAAACATTTTGACCGCGCCGTTGATGGCAAGATCAAAAGCGGCTTCGAGATGCTGGTTAACAACTTCTCTGCCGGTATCATCGGTATGCTGCTGGCGCTGCTGGCGTTTATCGGTATCGGTCCGTTGGTTGAAGGCCTGTCCCATATTCTCGCCGCTGGCGTGAACCTGATGGTGCAGAACAACCTGCTGCCGCTGACCTCGATCTTTGTTGAACCGGCGAAAATCCTGTTCCTCAACAACGCCATTAACCACGGTATCTTCTCTCCGCTGGGTATCCAGCAGGCCAGTGAAGTCGGCAAATCCATCTTCTTCCTGATTGAAGCCAACCCAGGCCCGGGTATGGGCGTGCTGGTGGCGTATATGATTTTTGGTCGCGGTAGCGCCAAACAATCAGCCGGTGGTGCAGCAATCATCCACTTCCTTGGTGGTATCCACGAAATTTACTTCCCATACGTGCTGATGGCACCGCGTCTGCTGCTGGCGGTGATCCTCGGTGGTATGACTGGCGTGTTCACCCTGACCGTGCTGCACGGTGGCCTGGTCTCTCCGGCTTCTCCGGGTTCAATCCTGGCGGTGCTGGCAATGACGCCGAAAGGCACTTACTTCGCTAACATCACCGCCATCATCGCGGCGTTTGCTGTCTCCTTCGTTGTCTCTTCTATCCTGCTGAAAACCAGCAAAGTGAAAGAAGAAGACGATATCGAAGCCGCAACCAAACGTATGCAGGACATGAAAGCGCAGTCCAAAGGACAGAGCGTGGCAGGTGCACCGGTTGCCGGTGACGCGATGAGCGTTGACCTGAACCATGTGCGTAAAATCATTGTGGCTTGTGACGCCGGTATGGGTTCCAGCGCCATGGGTGCAGGCGTGCTGCGTAAGAAAGTGCAGGATGCCGGTCTGAGCAATATTTCGGTGACCAACAGCGCCATCAACGCCCTGCCGGGTGATGTGGATCTGGTGATTACCCACCGCGACCTGACTGAACGCGCTATGCGCCAGGCACCGCAGGCACAGCATATTTCGCTGAACAACTTCCTCGACAGCGCGTTGTACACCAACCTGACCGAGCGTCTGGTGGCAGCGAATCGCAGCGAAGCGCATCGCGAAACCGTGCAGACCACCCTGGCCGACAGCTATGACGACGGCAGCGCGCATCTGTTTAAACTGGGTGCGAATAACGTGTTCCTCGGCCTGAGCGCCAGTAACAAAGAGCAGGCAATTCGCTTTGCCGGTGAGCAACTGGTGAAAGGCGGCTACGTGCAGCCGGAATACATCGATGCCATGCTGGAGCGTGAAAAACTGACCCCGACCTACCTCGGTGAGTCGATTGCGGTACCGCACGGCACGGTGGAAGCCAAAGACCGCGTGTTGAAAACGGGCGTGGTATTCTGCCAGTATCCGGCGGGCGTGAAGTTTGGCGAAGAAGCGGATGACGTGGCACGCCTGGTGATTGGTATTGCGGCACGCAATAATGAACACATCCAAGTGATCACCAGCCTGACCAACGCGCTGGACGACGAAAGCGTGATTGAGAAGCTGGCGAATACCACCAGCGTACAGGATGTGCTGGACCTGCTGTCTGGCAGCAAAACCACCGCCTGATATATCAGTCTTTTTCCCTGGGGCGGGCATGCCCGTCCCCAAGTTCCGGGGCGGATATGCCCGCCCCATCGTCATTTGATATGGGTCAAATTATGAAAGCGTTACATTTTGGAGCAGGTAACATCGGCCGTGGTTTTATCGGTAAGCTGCTGGCTGATGCCGGTATCGAACTGGTGTTTGCGGATGTGAATCAGGTGGTGCTCGATGCCCTTAACGCCCGTCATGAGTATCCGGTTCATGTGGTTGGCGAGCAGGCGAAAGTCGAGATTGTCAAAGGGGTAAGCGCAGTTAGCAGCGCCAGCGAAGATATCGTGACGCTGATTGCTGAGGTTGATATCGTTACCACGGCGGTGGGTCCGCAAATTCTGGAGCGCATCGCCGGTGGCGTCGCTAAAGGACTGGCCAAACGCCACGATAACGGTAATGTCCGTCCGCTGAATATCATTGCCTGTGAAAACATGGTGCGCGGCACCAGCCAGCTGAAACAACATGTGCTGAAAGCACTGCCGGAGCAGTATCACGCCTGGGTTGAGCAGCATGTTGGCTTTGTGGATTCAGCGGTAGACCGCATCGTCCCGCCATCAGAAGCTGGCAGCAATGACCCGCTGGAAGTGACCGTTGAAACCTTCAGCGAGTGGATCGTCGATAAAACCCAGTTCAAAGGCGATCTGCCGACTATCCCGGGGATGGAACTGACCGATAATCTGATGGCGTTTGTTGAGCGCAAGCTGTTCACTCTGAACACCGGCCACGCCATTACCGCCTACCTCGGCCAGCTGGCCGGTCACGCCACCATCCGCGATGCCATTCTTGACCAGAAAATCCGTGCCGTGGTGCAGGGGGCGATGGAAGAAAGCGGTGCAGTTCTGATCAAACGTTATGGTTTTGATGCGGATAAACACGCCGCCTACATCCAGAAAATCCTCAGCCGTTTTGAAAACCCGTACCTGAAAGATGACGTTGAGCGCGTAGGCCGTCAGCCGCTGCGTAAACTCAGCGCGGGCGATCGTCTGATCAAACCAACGCTGGGCACGCTGGAATATCAGCTGCCGCATGCCAACCTGGTGCAGGGCATTGCCGCCGCGATGCATTATCGCAGCGCACAGGACCCGCAGGCACAGGAGCTGGAAGCGCTGCTGGCGGAAAAAGGCCCGCAGGCAACACTGGCACAAATTTCCGGGCTGGATGCCAACAGTGAAGTCGTCACCTCAGTGGTGAGTGCTTATAACGCTATGGCATAATGCGCGCCACGTAACACGGCGGTATTTGAACGATGCAGGCAATAATGGAAGAGAAGCAAGCTTTTGAAAACCGGGTGCTTGAGCGCCTGAACGCCGGTCGTTCGGTGAGAAGCTTTCTGATCGCCGCCGCTGAGCTGTTGGCCGAAGCGGTTAACCTGCTGGTTCTGCAGGTTTTCCGCAAGGATGATTACGCCGTGAAATACGCCGTCGAACCGTTGCTGCTCGGCAATGGTCCGCTCGGCGAGATGTCAGTACGCCTGAAACTGATTTACGGCCTCGGCGTGATCAATCGGCATGAATATGAAGATTGTGAATTGCTGCTGGCACTGCGCGAAGAGTTAAACCACGACACCAGCGAGTATCGCTTTACCGACGACGAAATTCTCGGCCCTTTTCGCGAACTGCACTGCGTCGCCGCCTGGCCGCCACAACCAGACTTCACGCGCGATGACGAAGAACTGCGCGCCATGCAGCAGCAGCGTTATTTGCAGATGGTGCGCTCCACCATGGTGTTATCACTCACCGAGCTGATTTCCCGCATTTCCCATAAGCAGGCATTTAAAAAGCCCGCAGTTTGAGCCAGCCAGGTCGCCATCAATGGCGACCCTACAGTTGTAGGGTGCGCATTAATGCGCACCGGGCGAACGCTGCACAATGCTGGCGAATTGATGTATCCTTTCCCTGTTTTCCTTAACGAGTTTTCCCGATGAAAGAACTAGAAAAAGCTGAGATCAAACGCCTGAGCGATCAGCTGGATGCCCTGAACCGCAAAGAACCACAGCTGCTGGAAGCCGGTGATGCCGAAAAACTTGGTGCGCTGCTGAAAGAAAAAGAAGCGCTGGTGGTGGAGATTGAACGCCTGCGCGGTGTGCGTGACGAGAAGCTGAGCAAAGAAGCGCAACAGCTGCAAAAACTGGCGTTCAGCCGTGAGATCACCAAAAAAGAGCAGGCCAATCTGGGTGCGCTGAAGAAAAGCGTGCGCGGCCTGGTGGTGGTACACCCAATGACCGCGCTCGGACGCGAGATGGGACTGAAAGTGATGACCGGCTACGCGAAGCAGCCGTTCTGATACGCGGTTACGCGGCGTGAGTCACGTCGCGTACCACTTCCACCCCGGCTGCCAGCAATGCCTGTTGTGTCAGGTTATCCAGCAGTTCATAGCGACGGCGATACTCCGCACGTTTCTTGCTGGCAATCTCTTCCAGCGCCTTACGCGGCATATGCAGCGGCAGCGTAAATATCCCATCCGCCCGCGCTTCACCACCTAATGACTGCCAGAATTCACTGTAGCTGGCAAAGAAGTGATCCCCTTTGCTGTGACGATAGCGCAGGCTGCGGAAGACGTGGGTGGTATCTCCTACCGCGCTGATGACCTGCACGCCACATTGTTCGGCCAGAATAAATACCGCTTCCATCAGCAGACGTTTAGGGAATAAACCGTGCGCCGCCTTGGTGGCATCACGAATCACATCATTAGAAATATGTTTGCGTGGTCCCTGCAAACCGCCAATTAATAAACTGCGTTGTTGATTCTCATTAAAAATAGAGAAAGACAGCGAAGCAATTAACATGCCTTCATAATGTAATTCCAGCGTAATTTCGCCTTCACGATCGAAACGTCCCGGGCAGCAGTGAATCGTGAAAGATTCGCCATTCTTACCTTTAAAGCCTGCCAGCAAGTTATCACCGGGACTTTGCAGCATCTGACGCAGGGTGGCGTTTTCCAGGCCAGCCATCAGATGATAGTGGTCAAGAATGGCCTGCGCGCGCTGCGCCACGCTAAAACCCGCGCGCAGATAAGGACGATGGAGTTTAGCCGGTAGCAACCCCTGCACCGTTAACATTTGCGGCAACTGTGGCAATGCCGCCAGTTCATGCAGATAACGGTGGGTAGTAACAGGATAAACAAGAGATCTTAAGGCAAATTTAAAACGGAAATTTTTACTGCGCCATAATTTATTCGGCACAAACTTTCCGCTTATTAACTGCAGAAAAAGAGAGGCTGACGAATCATTATTCGTCTCAGTATTAATTATCGTAGACATGATTATTTTTTGCTTCGCAGGACTAATTGGCGCAACTATATGCCCCAAATTATCAACGGCGGGTTAATAAGTTTCGATGCGTTGCAATCACTGGCGGGAATATCGCTTTCGTTGAGGGTCGGTTTAGATTCTGTTAAAAAAAACCGGCGGCATGGAGCCACCGGTTGTGCAGTTAAGGACTGATTACTTAGCAGAAGCGAAGCGTGCTGCTGCTTCGTCCCAGTTCACCACGTTCCAGAATGCTTTGATGTAGTCAGGACGTTTGTTCTGATACTTCAGGTAGTAGGCGTGTTCCCATACATCCAGACCAATGATCGGGAAGCCAGAAACGCCAGCGATGGCTTCGCCCATCAGCGGGTTGTCCTGGTTAGCGGTAGAAACCACAGCCAGTTTGTCGCCTTTTTTCACCAGCCACGCCCAGCCAGAGCCGAAACGGGTCGCAGCCGCTTTCTCGAACTCTTCCTGGAATTTTTCTACGCTGCCGAAATCTTTTTCGATAGCCGCTTTCAGTTCACCCTGCAGGGTGGTACCGATTTTCAGGCCTTTCCAGAACAGGCTGTGGTTAGCGTGGCCGCCCGCGTTGTTACGCAGTGGACCTTTTTTGTCTGCTGGCAGCTGATCCAGTTTGGTGATCAGCTCATCAACCGGCAGAGCGGCGAATTCAGTCCCTTCCAGCGCTGCGTTAGCGTTGTTGACGTAAGTCTGGTGGTGTTTGGTGTGATGGATTTCCATCGTCTGCTTGTCGAAATGCGGTTCCAGTGCGTCGTATGCGTAAGGCAGGGATGGCAGTGAATAACTCATGTTCTTCCTCTCCATTAGTGTTTGAGCAGCACGACCTCGCTGGCGTGCCGCGTAAGCAGTTGGATCATTATAGTTAAATTCATGATCCGGAAAAGGGTTATCAATGCCTTAGTAATGATAAGGATTTGAAGAATCTGGCAAAAGGGGTACGGCAACCGTACCCCTTTGTAGGGTCGGGATTTATCCCGACCAGGTAAAATTAATTTACCGGCCCAGCTCCGTCAGCGATTGATCCAGCGCACCCACCAGCCAGTCGATATCGCCTTCCTGGAACGCCAACGGCGGACGCAGCTTCAGCACGTTACCGTAAGGACCCGCCACTGAAGTCAGCACATGGTGATCGCGCAGTTTCTCAATCAAATCCAGCGCCAGCGCCTTGTCCGGCGTTTTGCTGCTGCGATCGGTAACCAGTTCGAAACCGATAAACAGGCCCGCGCCGCGCACATCGCCAATCGCTTCATGGCGGTCCATCAGCTTCGCCAGTTCGGCCTGCAACTTCGCGCCCACCACACGGCTATGTTCCTGCAAACCTTCTTCCTTGATCACTTTCAGCACCGCCTGCGCGGCTGCCATCGCCACCGGGTTGCCACCAAAGGTGTTGAAGTAAGGAATCTCATCGCTGAATGCCGCCAGCACATCACTTTTCGCCAGCAGGCCAGACACCGGAATGCCGTTGCCCATCGGTTTACCGGTGGTGACCACATCCGGTACGACACCGTGACGGGCGAAGCCCCAGAACGCATCACCGGTACGGGCAAAGCCAGGTTGCACTTCATCCGCAATAAAAATACCGCCGTTGGCATGCACCACTTCCACCGCTTTCTGCAGGAATCCCGGTGGGTTGGGCAACACACCGTCAGAGGAGAAAATGGAGTCAGCAAGGAAACCGGCGAACTTGATGCCGTGCGCTTTCATGTCGTCGATTTGCTTCTGGATTTCATTAGCAAACCACTCACCGAGATCAGGCGCATTGACACGATAGTGATCTGGCGGTGGCACCAGACGGGTGGTCGGGGCCAGCGGCTGGCCGGTGCCCAGCGCCGGTGACGCGCCAGAAGTGAGGTCGCTGGTGCCGTGGTAGGCCTCCTGCGAAACGATAATGCCGGTACCGCCGCTAAACGAGCGCGCAATACGAATCGCCAGGTCATTGGCTTCCGAACCGGTACACATATACATCGCGCGGTCGATGGCGTCCGGGGTGGTTGCCAGCAGTTCTTCGCTGTAATCCAGGATACGTTCGTGCAGATAACGGGTATGGGTGTTCAGCATCTTCATCTGCTGATTCACCGCCTCAATCACTGCCGGATGGCAATGGCCGATGCTCGCCACGTTGTTGTACACATCGAGATATTTGTTACCTGCGGCATCCCACAGATACTGCCCTTCACCGCGCACCAGATGTACCGGCTTACGGTAGAACAGGCGATACGACTCGCCCAACACTTTGCTGCGTTTATCGGTCAGTTTGCGCGTATCGGCATCCAGGCCGTCGGCATGTTCAGCACGAAAACTGTTGGTATCCATGATGGTGGAACGTGTAGCCATGGTAACTCCCGTTGCGAAGGTGAAAGGGGTGAATGCGTAATAACCGTTTACAGATATCATGCCGGTTTTGGCGAGAAATGCAACCAAATACACAAATACAACCAAATACACATGACGGAACGATGAAGCTCAGGTAATCTTAGGCCCACGCTGAACTCGCCACAGGGAAATGTCATGTTGCAGGAAACCCGTTTACATCGCATCCGCGCGCTGCTGACCACACATCATCAGGTCAGTACCGAACGCGTGATCAAAGAGCTGGGTATTTCGCGGGAAACCGCGCGGCGCGACATTATCGAGCTGGAAGCGCAGGGGCTGGCGCGGCGGGTACACGGCGGCCTGGTGGCGGTGGATAACCAGCCAGAAGCGCCGTTACGCGAGCGACGCAGCGCCCAGGCCAAAGAGAAGCGCGCCATTGCTATCGCGGCGGTGCAGCATCTGCAACCCGGCCAGACGCTGTTCCTCGATTCCGGCACCACCACCACCCTGCTGGCTGAAGAATTACGTACTATGTCCGGGCTGACCATCATCACCAACAGCCTGCAAGCGGCGCTGGCGCTGAGTGCAGCCGAAGAACATGAAACGCTGAATAATCAGGTAATTTTGCTGGGCGGCATGATGTCTGCCGGTGCACAGCAGACGCGCGGTGAGATGACGGTGGGCGAAATTTATCGTTACCGTGCCGACGTGGCGCTGCTGTCTCCGGTCGGCATTGAGTCCAGACAGGGGGCCACCAGCTTCCATCCGCACGAGGCAGCGATTGCGCGCGCCATGGTCCAGCAGGCCAGTCACACCATCCTGCTGGCAGATCACAGCAAACTTGGCGTGGTGAGCCGCACGCAATACGCCGCGATTGCCGAGGTGGATTTGCTGATTTGCGACGCGGGCCAGGGCAAACCTGGCGCGCTCAGTGCCCTGCAACAGGTGCTGCCGCAGGTCCAGGTGGTTTAACGCAGCCGCTGCGGATGGGTATAGATGGTGGCGCGGCCCGGCTTGCTAAAGCCAACCAGCGTCAGATTGCTCCGCTCCGCCACATCAACGGCCAGCTGGGTCGCTGCCGATACCGCAAACAGAATCTCGACGCCACACATCGCTGACTTCTGCACCATCTCATAGCTGGCGCGGCTGGAAACCAGCACTGCGCCCTGCTGCCAGTCGGCTTTGCTGCGATAGCCAAGCAGCTTATCCAGCGCCACATGGCGGCCCACATCTTCACAGCCACCGCGCAGTTCCCCCTCTGGTGACATCCATGCCGCCGCGTGGGTGCAGCCTGTCAGTTCGCCCACCGGCTGGAAATCACGTAGTCGCGCTAATCCGGCATCCAGATGGTCGAGGGAAAATGTCTGGGTAAAGGGCAAAGGCGTGATTGGTTTACCGATCTGATCCAGCTGCTCGACCCCACAGACGCCGCAGCCGGTGCGGCCTGCCATCGCGCGACGCTGCTCTTTCAGCGCCATAAAGCGACGGCTGGAGAGTTCGATTTGCACTTCGATGCCATTGCAGCCCGGCACCACATCAAGACCAAAAATCTCCTGCGGTGTGTCGATAATCCCTTCAGACAGCGAAAAACCGAGGGCAAAGGCTTCCAGATCGTTGGGCGTCGCCATCATTACCACATGGGAAATGCCGTTGTAGACCAGCGCCACCGGAACTTCCTGCGCCAGCCAGTCCGGTTCGGCATGGGTGATGTCGCGCCGCTGCCACACCTGCGCCTGGCTTGCGCCTGCGATCTCACTCACATTGCTGGGACTTTTCTGAACTTTCTGTGTCACTTTCTTCGCCTCGCACAACAACCTTACAAAAGCAGTGGTAATATTTAGCCGCTATACTCGCAGTCTTAGTTGGGTCATTTTGAACCGCTAACCAGCGCTCCGCAAAAATAAAATGTAGTAATGTCGAATCAAGGATTATCCATGAACGTCAGCAGAAGAAAATTCTTCAAAATCTGCGCGGGCGGTATGGCAGGGACAACGGCAGCACTTCTTGGCTTTACGCCTGAGATAGCGCTGGCGGAAACGCGGCAATACAAGTTGTTGCGCGCCCGCGAAACCCGTAACACCTGCACTTACTGCTCAGTCGGCTGTGGCCTGTTAATGTACAGCCTCGGCGATGGCGCAAGAAACGCCAAAGAAACCATCTTCCACATTGAAGGAGATCCGGATCACCCGGTCAGCCGCGGTGCTTTGTGCCCGAAAGGCGCGGGCCTGCTGGATTTCGTCCATAGCGACAGCCGTCTGCACTATCCGGAATATCGCGCGCCAGGATCGGATAAATGGCAGCGCATCAGTTGGGACGATGCGTTTGATCGCATTGCGAAGCTGATGAAAGCCGACCGTGACGCCCATTTTGTGGCGCAAAACGCTGCGGGCGTGACGGTAAATCGCTGGCTCACCACCGGTATGTTGTGCGCCTCGGCGTCCAGCAATGAAACCGGCTATCTCACCCAGAAAATGACCCGATCGCTCGGTATGCTGGCGGTCGACAACCAGGCACGCGTCTGACACGGACCAACGGTAGCAAGTCTTGCTCCAACATTTGGTCGCGGTGCGATGACCAACCACTGGGTCGACATCCGTAATGCCAACCTGATTGTGGTGATGGGCGGTAATGCGGCAGAAGCGCATCCCGTCGGTTTCCGCTGGGCGATGGAAGCCAAAATCTTCAACAAAGCCAAACTGATTGTCATCGATCCGCGCTTTACGCGCACCGCATCGGTGGCGGATTTCTATACGCCCATTCGCTCCGGCTCCGACATTGCTTTCCTGTCGGGCGTGCTGCGCTGGCTGATGGAAAACGACAAAATCCAGCATGAATATGTGCAGGCGTACACTAACGCCAGCCTGATCGTGCGCGAAGACTTTACCTTCGAAGAGGGCCTGTTCAGCGGCTACGACGCTGAAAACCGCAAATATGACAAAACCAGCTGGAACTACGAGCTGGGTGATGATGGCTTCGCCAAACGCGACGATAGCCTGAGCCATCCGCGCTGCGTATGGAACCTGCTGAAACAGCATGTCAGCCGCTACACGCCAGAGATTGTCGAGCGCGTCTGCGGCACGCCGAAGGCCGATTTCCTGCACGTCTGCGAGCTGATTGGCGAGACCAGCGCAAAGGATCGCACCACGTCCTTCCTTTATGCCCTCGGCTGGACCCAGCACTCGATTGGCGCGCAGAACATCCGCACCATGGCAATGATTCAGCTGATGCTCGGCAATATGGGGATGGCAGGCGGTGGCGTGAATGCGCTGCGTGGTCACTCCAATATCCAGGGACTGACCGACCTCGGCCTGCTGTCGCAAAGCCTGCCGGGTTATATGACGCTGCCTTCCGAGAAGCAGACCGATCTGCAAACCTATCTCACCGCCAACACGCCGAAAGCCGCGTTGCCGGGCCAGGTGAACTACTGGAGCAACTACCCGAAATTCTTCGTGAGCATGATGAAAGCCTTCTTTGGTGACAAAGCGCAGGCGGAGAACAACTGGGGCTTTGACTGGCTGCCGAAGTGGGACAAAGGCTACGACGTGCTGCAATACTTCGAAATGATGTCACAGGGGAAAGTGAACGGTTATCTGTGCCAGGGCTTCAACCCGGTGGCCTCGTTCCCGAACAAGCGCAAAGTCATTGCTTCGCTGTCGAAGCTGAAGTTCCTCGTCACCATCGACCCGCTTAACACCGAAACCTCGACTTTCTGGCAGAATCACGGCGAATTTAACGACGTCGATCCGGCGCAGATTCAGACCGAAGTGTTCCGCCTGCCCTCCACCTGCTTTGCCGAGGAGAACGGCTCGATCGTGAACTCCGGTCGCTGGTTGCAGTGGCACTGGAAAGGCCAGGATGGCCCTGGTGAATCGCGCAACGATGGCGAAATCCTGGCGGGCATCTACCTGCGGCTGCGTGAGATGTATGCGCACCAGGGCGGTGCTGCGCCGGAGCCGGTGCTGAACATGACCTGGAACTACCTGACGCCAGATAACCCGGCGTCGGAAGAGGTGGCGATGGAGAGCAACGGCAAGGCGCTGGCGGATATCGTCGATGACAAAGGCACCCTGCTGGTGAAAAAAGGCCAGCAGCTCAGCACCTTTGCCCATCTGAAAGATGACGGCAGTACCAGCAGCGGTTGCTGGATTTTCGCCGGTAGCTGGACGCCAGAGGGTAACCAGATGGCGCGGCGCGACAACGCCGATCCATCCGGTCTCGGCAACACGCTGAACTGGAGCTGGGCGTGGCCGCTCAACCGCCGCATCCTTTACAACCGCGCCTCCGCCGATCCGCAGGGCAACCCGTGGGATGCCAAACGTCAGCTGCTGAAGTGGGATGGCAGCAAGTGGGCCGGCATGGATATCCCGGACTACAGCGCTGCCGCACCCGGCAGCAATGTCGGGCCGTTTATCATGCAGCCCGACGGTATGGGCCATCTGTTCGCACTCGACAAAATGGCCGAAGGTCCGTTCCCGGAACATTACGAGCCGTTTGAAACGCCGATTGGCACCAACCCACTGCACCCCAACGTGGTGTCGAACCCGGCGGCGCGCGTGTTTAAGGACGATCTGGCGGCGATGGGCAAAGCCGAACAGTTCCCGTATGTCGGCACCACCTATCGTCTCACCGAGCATTTCCACTTCTGGACCAAACACGCGCGGCTCAACGCCATCGCACAGCCGGAACAGTTCGTGGAGATTGGCGAAGTGCTGGCGAACAAGTTGGGCATTGCCCAGGGCGACACGGTGAAGGTCAGCTCGAATCGGGGCTATATCAAAGCCAAAGCGGTGGTCACCAAACGTCTGCGTCCGTTGCAGGTGGATGGTAAAACCGTGAATACCATCGGCATCCCGATTCACTGGGGCTATCAGGGCGTGGCAAAGAAAGGCTTTATCGCCAATACCCTGACGCCGTTTGTCGGTGACGCCAACACGCAAACGCCGGAATTTAAGGCGTTCCTCGTTAACGTCGAGAAGGTGTAAGGAGAACGAATATGGCTTATCAATCGCAAGACATCATCCGCCGCTCCGCCACCAACGGCGTTACCCCAGCGCCACAGGCACGCAACCATCAGCAGGAGGTGGCGAAGCTGATTGACGTCACCACCTGCATTGGCTGCAAGGCCTGCCAGGTGGCCTGTTCGGAGTGGAACGACATCCGTGATGAAATCGGTCATAACGTCGGGGTGTACGACAACCCGGCGGATTTGACCGCCAAATCCTGGACGGTGATGCGTTTTTCGGAAGTCGAGGAAAACGGCAAACTGGAGTGGCTGATCCGCAAAGATGGCTGCATGCATTGCGCCGATCCTGGCTGCCTGAAAGCCTGTCCTTCGGAAGGGGCAATCATTCAGTACGCCAACGGCATTGTCGATTTTCAGTCCGAGCAGTGCATCGGCTGCGGTTACTGCATCGCCGGTTGTCCGTTCGACGTGCCGCGTCTCAATAAAGACGACAACCGCGTGTATAAATGCACGCTGTGCGTCGATCGTGTCACCGTCGGCCAGGAACCGGCCTGCGTGAAAACCTGCCCGACCGGCGCGATTCATTTCGGATCCAAAGTCGATATGCAAACCCTCGCCGGGGAACGTGTGGAGGAGCTGAAAACGCGCGGTTACGACCATGCCGGTTTGTACGATCCCGCCGGGGTGGGCGGTACGCATGTGATGTATGTGCTGCACCATGCTAACAAGCCGCAGCTGTATCACGGCCTGCCGGAAAACCCGAGCATCAGCCCTGCCGTCACCTTCTGGAAAGGCATCTGGAAACCGCTGGCGGCGGTCGGTTTTGCCGCCACCTTCGCGGCGGCGGTGTTCCACTACGTCGGCATCGGACCGAACCGGGTGGACGACGAAGACGACAACCTGCATGACGATACAGAGGAGCGCAAATGATGAAAAAGCGCGATCGCCTGGTGCGCTACAGCGCACCGGAACGCATCAATCACTGGATTGTGGCGTTTTGCTTTGTCTTTGCCGCCCTGAGCGGACTGGGTTTCTTTTTCCCGTCGTTCAACTGGCTGATGCATGTGCTGGGCACACCACAACTGGCGCGGATTCTGCATCCTTTTGTTGGCGTGATTATGTTTGCTGCCTTTCTCATCATGTTTTTGCGTTACTGGCGGCATAACCTGATCAACCGTGAAGACCTGATATGGGCGAAAAATATCCATAAAATCGCACGTAATGAGGAGGTCGGCGATACCGGCAAATACAACTTCGGGCAGAAGTGTGTGTTCTGGGCTGCTATCATCAGCTTAGTCATGCTGCTGGCGAGTGGAATTGTGATTTGGCGACCGTACTTCGCCGGAGCCTTCTCCATTCCGCTGATTCGCGCCGCGCTGGTGGTGCATTCGGTCTCAGCCGTGGCGCTGATTATCGTGATTATGGTGCATATTTACGCCGCCCTGTGGGTCAAAGGCACCATCACCGCGATGGTTGAAGGCTGGGTCCCTGCCGCGTGGGCGAAGAAACATCATCCACGCTGGTATCGCGAGCAGCGCCAACGCCAAACACAACAGGAAAAACGCCCCTGATGAGTATTCGCATTATCCCGCAGGACCAGCTGGAGAAAAGCGATAAGAATACGGCGGATAAAATTCCGCCGTTACTTTTCCCCCGGCTGAAAAATTTATATAGCCGTCGGGCAGCCCGTTTGCGCGAGCTGGCAGCGAAAAATCCGCTTGGTGATTATCTGCGCTTCGCCGCCGTGATCGCCCAGGCGCAGGAAATCGTGCTGTACGACCATCCGTTGCAGATCGATTTACGCGCGCGGCTGGAGCAATGCGCTGAGCAGGGCATCCCACCGCTGGATATTCACACCTACCCACGCGATGCCCACTGGCAGCGGCTGCTGCATTCATTAATCGCTGAGCTGAAGCCGGAGATGAGTGGCCAGGCGCTGGCGGTGCTGGAAAATCTGGAGAAAGCCTCCGCGACCGAGCTGGAAACCCTCGCTACCGCATTGCTGGAAGGCAACTTCGCCCAGGTCAGTAACGACAAGTCGCCGTTTATCTGGGCGGCGTTGTCCATTTACTGGGCGCAGATGGCGGCATTAATTCCAGGCAAGGCCCGTGCCGAATATGGCGAGCATCGCCAGTTCTGCCCGGTTTGTGCCAGCGTGCCGGTAACCAGCGTGGTGCATATGGATATCGGACAGCAGGGATTACGTTATCTGCATTGCAATCTGTGCGAAAGCGAATGGTATGTGGTACGCAGTAAATGTTCTAATTGCGAACAGACTCGTGATTTGCATTACTGGTCGCTGGATAGCGAGATGGCGGCAGTCAAAGCCGAAAGCTGTGGCGATTGCGGGACTTACCTGAAGATGTTGTATCAGGAAAAGGACCCCGCCGTTGAACCGGTGGCCGATGACCTCGCTTCTCTGGTGCTGGATGCACGTATGGAGCAGGAAGGTTTTGCGCGCAGCAGCCTGAATCCGTTTCTGTTTCCAGGCGAGGGATAAGTCTCCTTCGTTATTCATATTCCTGCGGATTGTAGCGGCGCGATTTATCGCGCGGATTTTCCGGCATCGCGCACGGTAATGCGCGATAAATCGCGCCGCTACGGTCAGTGCATAACAGTTATTCAACCACGGAGGCGTTCGATGAAACTGATAGGCAGCTACACCAGTCCTTTTGTGCGGAAAATTTCGGTGATCCTGCTCGAAAAAGGCATCGTGTTTGAATTCGTCAATGAATCCCCGTGGAATGCTGACAGCCACGTGCCGCATTACAATCCATTGGGTAAAGTTCCGGCACTGGTGGATGACAACCAGCTCACCTGGTTTGATTCCGCGCTGATCGCCGAAGCCATCGAACTGCGTGGTGAAGCCCCGGCACTGCTGCCCAAAGATCCCTTGCGTGCATTGCAAATCCGCCAGCTGGAAAAACTGGCCGACGGTATCAGTGAAGCCGCGCTGGTGATTGTGCGCGAACAAATGCGCCCCGGAGATCAGCAATCCGCAGAGGTGCTGCTGCGCAATCGGGAAAAAATCCTGCGCGGCCTTGATGCGCTGGAAACTGCGGCCGGACAGCGCGATCTGCTGAACAGCGATACCCTCAATCTGGCGGATATCGCCACCGGCTGTATGATTGGCTACATCAATTTCCGCCGCGTGGTGCCGAACTGGTGTGTCAATCGCCCGGCACTTATCAAACTGGCGGAGAAACTGTTTCAGCGGGAGAGTTTTGCCCGCACCGTTCCGGCCTCCAGCTAAAAGTTCTGCTCAATGAAAACATTGTTTAGCCAGCTGCCTGCTATTGATAGCCTGCTGCGCGACCCCGCGTTGCAGCCGCTGCTCAATGAGGCAGGAACGGCTTTTGCCACACGTCAGCTGCGCGCCATGCAACAGGAAGCTCGCGAACATATCCAGCAGCATCAGGCGTTGCCCGACTGGCACGCTAACTGGTCGGATGAAGCGCTGCGCCGCTCGCGTCAGCAGCGCCAGAGCGCGCTCCGTCCGGTGTTCAATCTTACCGGCACGGTATTACACACCAACCTGGGCCGCGCCCAATTGAGCGATGCGGCCATCGCTGCCGTCACTCAATGTCTGCGCCAGCCGGTGACGCTGGAATATGCGCTGGATGATGCCGCTCGCGGCCATCGCGATCGCGCCGTTGCCGCCCTGCTGTGCGAACTGACCGGCGCGGAAGATGCCTGCATCGTCAACAACAACGCCGCGGCGGTGCTGCTGATGCTCTCAAGCCTGGCAGCCGGGCGCGAGGTGGTGGTTTCGCGCGGTGAACTGGTGGAGATTGGCGGGGCGTTCCGCATTCCTGATGTGATGCGCCAGGCAGGATGTCGGCTGGTGGAAGTCGGCACCACGAATCGCACCCATCTGAAAGATTATCGCGCCGCAATCACCGACGATAGCGGCTTGTTAATGAAAGTTCACACCAGTAACTATCAAATCCAGGGCTTCACCCATGCGGTGACAGAAGCGGAACTGGTGGCACTGGGCGCCGAGCATCAGTTGCCGGTGATCACCGACCTCGGCAGTGGATCACTGATCGACATGACCGCCTACGGCCTGCCAGCCGAACCGATGCCGCAGCAGCTGCTTGCTGCTGGCGTCAGCCTGGTGAGTTTTTCCGGCGACAAACTGCTGGGCGGCCCGCAGGCTGGGATTATTGTCGGGAAAAAAGCGTTGATTGCCCAACTGCAACAGCACCCACTCAAACGCGCGCTACGCGTGGATAAAATGACGCTGGCGGCGCTGGAGGCCACGCTGCAACTTTACCGCCATCCGGAAAAGCTGCGTGAAACGCTGCCGACCTTACACCTGCTGACCCGTCCCGCGCATGACATCCTGCACCAGGCCGAGCGACTGATGCCCGCGCTGGAAAATGCCTTTAGTGATGATTTTTCGCTGACAATCGCGCCCTGTTCGTCACAAATCGGCAGCGGATCGCTACCGGTGGAGCGTTTACCCAGCTTTGCCATCACCTTTAGCCCGCGCGATGGCCAGGGTGGCACCCTGAACGCGCTGGCACAACGCTGGCGCACCCTGCCACAACCGGTGATTGGCCGCTTACAGGATGGCAAACTGTGGCTTGATCTGCGCTGCCTCAGCGACGAATCCGCCTTTATCCAGGCGTTAGTACCATGATTATCGCCACTGCCGGGCATGTCGATCACGGCAAAACTGCGCTGCTACAGGCACTGACCGGCATCAATGCCGACCGTCTGCCAGAAGAACAACGACGTGGCATGACCATCGACCTGGGTTACGCCTACTGGCCGCAGCCTGATGGCCGGGTGATCGGTTTTATTGATGTTCCGGGCCATGAAAAGTTTCTCGCCAATATGCTGGCGGGCATCGGCGGTATCCATCACGCGTTACTGGTGGTGGCCTGCGACGATGGCGTGATGCCGCAAACCCGTGAGCATTTGCAGCTGCTCAGCCTGGCCGGGCAGCCCGCGCTGAGCGTCGCGCTGACCAAAGCGGATCGGGCAGACGCGGCCCGTATTGAAGAAGTGCAGCAACAGGTGGCGCAACTGACGCAGCAATGGGGTTGGTCAGATACGGTGCAGTTTGTCACCAGCAGCACCACCCGGCAGGGCATTGACGCGCTACGCCAGCATCTGATCAATCTGCATGAACCGCCCTTTACTCCCCGGCAGCGTTTCCGCCTCGCCATCGACCGTGCCTTTACCCTGAAAGGGGCGGGCCTGGTGGTCACCGGTACCGCACTGGCGGGAGAAGTCAGCGTGGGTGACACCCTGTGGCTGACCGGTGTTAATCAGCCGGTACGCGTACGCGCCCTGCATGCGCAGAATCAATCCGTCACCCATGCGCAGGCCGGGCAACGCATCGCCCTGAATATTGCCGGTGAGGTGGAAAAAGCGCAGATTAGCCGCGGCGACTGGCTGCTGAGCCAGCAGCAGGAGCATGGCAGTACGCGACTCACCGTGGCGTTATCGCTGTTGCAGCCACTGCATAGCGCTTCACAGCCGGTGCATCTTCATCATGCCGCCAGCCACGTTACCGGACGCTTAACCCCCCTCAGCGAGCAGCTTGGCGAGCTGGTACTGAGTAGCCCACTGTGGCTGGCAGACAATGACCGCCTGATCATCCGCGACAGCAATGCCCAGCAAACACTGGGGGGTGGGCGGGTGATTCTGCTGAACAGCAAAAAACGTGGCAAGCGGCATCCTGACTATCTGGCCTGGCTGCAACAGCTGGCGCAGGCGGGGAATGATGAAGCCAGCCTGCGTGCCCACCTTGCGCATCAGCCTGCTGACTACAGTGAATTCTCCTGGGCGCGTCAGCTGACGCCAGCGGCGATGGAGACCCTGCTGGCTGCCATCGCGCCGGTGCGCTTAAATCAGGCATTGATGGACCCGGATCAGGCCAGCCGCTGGCAGCAACAACTACTCGACGCGCTGGCCCACTTTCATCAGCAACATCCCGAGCAACCGGGCATCGGCCACGACCGCCTGCGCCGTATCGCCCTGCCGCATGCCCCGGCAGAACTGGTGCTGGCGCTGATTGATCAGACACTGGCACAGGGGCGGATTCAGCAACGCAACGGCTGGCTGCATCAGCCCGATTTTGAGCCGCGTTTCAATCCGCAGGAAGACGCCTTATGGCAGCAGGTTGGCCCGCTGTTTACTGACCAGCCGCTCTGGGTGCGTGATATTGCCACCCGCCTCCAGCAGGATGAGCAGGCGATTCGTTCCCTGTTACTGACAGCGGCACGGCTCGGCCACATCACCGCGATCGTGCGCGATCGCTACTACCTGACTTCGCAGGTGCAGATCTTCGCCGATCTCATTCGCCAGCGTGCCGCACAGGGCGGCAGCACTTCTGCCGCTGATTTCCGCAGCCAGCTCGGCACCGGGCGTAAAGTGGCGGTGCAAATCCTGGAGTTTTTTGACCGCAGCGGTTTTACCCGCCGCCGCGGTAATGAACATCTGCTGCGCGATGCGCGGCTGTTTAACACCTGATTTTCGTGCCTCCTCGCAATTGCCGATGTAATCCCGCTGCAACCCCAGTTCATCGTTGAACAAAAATGTGCCAGGATGTAAGAATATTTCTTACATCAGGTAACCGCTATGGCACGGACTATGACGATCGATTTGGGTGACGAACTGCGCGAGTTTGTTGAATCACTGGTTGCATCCGGTGACTACCGTACGCAAAGCGAAGTGGTGCGGGAATCACTACGTTTGTTGCGGGAGAAGCAGGCGGAGTCGAAGCTGGAAACACTGAGGGTGCTGGTGAAACAAGGTTTTGAGAGTGGTGAAGGGGAAGTGTGGGACAGAGAAGCCTTTCTTAAGAAAGTCAGAGCCAGGGTAGGCATAAATGAACAGGACGATAATAGTACAACCTGAAGCGGAGGAAGATCTCAGTTCAATTTGGATTTATGGCTATTGGAATTACGGCGAACATCAGGCCAATTGCTATAACCTTAAATTTGACACTCTATTTTCCAGACTTGTATCGAACGAGTTAGGACGTAAGCGATCAGAATTGGGAGAACATGTATATTCACTCCCTTGCGGACGGCATATTATTTTCTATCGATCAGAATCTGATACCGTATTTATTGGCCGTATATTGCATCATTCACAAGACATTGGTGCATTCACTTTCGATATTCAATTTCACTAAGCAAAAGGGGCGATCGCTCGCCCCTTCGTTTTTCCAGATGTTCGCCTTACTGCAACAGCGAAATATCCGCCACTTGCAAGAACAGCTCGCGCAGTTGGGCCAGCAGCGTCAGACGGTTAATCCGCACTGCCTGGTCATCTGCGTTCACCATCACTTTATCGAAGAAGTTATCGACCGCTTCGCGCAGCTGCGCCAGTTCGATCAACGCATCCTGATAGCGGCCTTCTGCGAAGTACGGTTGCAGTTTGCTGCCGAGCGCCGTGACGAAGGTCGCCAGCTTGATCTCTTCGTTCTCTTTCAACAGCGAAGCCTGCACGCTGTCGTTCAGCGTTTCGGTTGATTTCGCCAGGATGTTAGAAACACGCTTGTTGGCCGCTGCCAGCGTTGCCGCCGCTTCCAGAGTACGGAAGTGCGAAACCGCTTTCATACGCGCATCGAAATCGGCCGGACGAGTCGGGCGACGAGCCAGTACCGCCTGAATGGTGTCCACGCTGTGACCTTCTTCCTGATACCAGGTGCGGAAACGTCCCAGCATAAACTCGATCACATCATCCACAACCTTAGCATTGCTCAGTTTGCTGCCGTAGAGGCGCACCGCTTCTTCCGTCAGGGTTTGCAGATCGAGCGGCAGGTTCTTCTCGACGATAATACGCAGCACGCCCAGCGCCGCACGGCGCAGCGCGAACGGGTCTTTATCGCCTTTCGGATGCTGACCAATCCCGAAGATGCCCGCCAGGGTATCCATTTTATCGGAAATCGCGACGGCACAGGCGACCGGGTTAGACGGCAGATCATCACCGGCAAAACGCGGCTGATACTGCTCGTTCAGCGCCACCGCCACATCTTCCGCTTCGCCATCATGACGCGCGTAGTGCATGCCCATCACACCCTGAGTGTCGGTAAACTCGAACACCATGTTGGTCATCAGGTCGCATTTCGACAGCAGGCCAGCGCGGGTAGCATGGTTTACATCGGCACCGATCTGCGCGGCGATCCAGCCAGCCAGCGCCTGAATGCGGTCAGTTTTATCACGCAGCGTACCCAGCTCTTTCTGGAACAGCACGGTTTCCAGACGCGGCAGATGATCTTCCAGACGCTTTTTACGGTCGGTGTTAAAGAAGAATTCAGCATCGGCCAGACGCGGACGGACCACCTTCTCGTTACCGGAGATGATCTGCTGCGGATCGCGGGATTCGATGTTGGCAACAAAGATGAAGTTCGGCAGCAGTTTGCCGTCATCAGCGTAGACCGGGAAGTATTTCTGGTCACCTTTCATGGTGTACACCAGCGCTTCAGCCGGAACCGCGAGGAATTTCTCTTCAAAGGTGGCGGTCAGTACTACCGGCCACTCCACCAGCGAGGTGACTTCTTCCAGCAGGCTGTCGCTCAGGTCAGCATTGCCACCCAGCTGCAGCGCCGCTTTTTCGGCATCCGCTTTGATCCGGGCTTTACGCGCTTCGTAGTCCGCCATCACCTTGCCGCGTTCCAGCAGCAGCTGCGGATATTGATCGGCATTGTCGAGGGTGATTTCCGGCTCACCCATAAAGCGATGACCACGGATCACGCGATCCGACTGAATGCCGAGGATGGTCGCCGGAATCAGCTCCGCACCCAGCAGCAACGTCACGGTGTGGACCGGACGCACAAATTGCACGTCGCTGGCACCCCAGCGCATCAGTTTCGGGATCGGCAGCTTGCCCAGTGCGGTTGCTACCATCGCGGGCAGCAGCGTCTGGACGCTTTCGCCTTTGACCTGCGCACGATAGACCAGCCATTCACCTTTATCGGTGTTCAGGCGCTCCGCCTGATCCAAGGTGATACCGTTGCCACGCGCCCAGCCTTCTGCCGCTTTAGTGGCATTGCCGTCAGCATCGAAAGCTGCCGCAATCGCCGGGCCGCGTTTTTCAACTTCGCGATCCGGTTGTGCCGCTGCCAGCTGGGCCACTTTCAGTGCCAGACGACGCGGAGCCGCAAACCAGCTGACTTCACCGTGCGCCAGGCCAGCAGCGTCCAGCTCAGCAGTCACGTGCGCAGCAAAGGATTCCGCCAGGCTGCGCAGCGCTTTCGGAGGCAACTCTTCGGTGCCAATTTCCACCAGGAAAGTTTTATCGGTCATGGCTGCCTCTTACTTGTTGTTATTGCACATCGGGAAGCCCATCGCCTCACGGGAGGCGTAGTAGGCTTCAGCCACGGCTTTGGTCAGGGTACGGATGCGCAGAATGTAACGCTGACGCTCGGTCACCGAGATCGCCTTACGCGCGTCCAGCAGGTTAAAGCTGTGCGCGGCTTTCAGGATGCGCTCATACGCAGGCAGCGGCAGCGGTTTTTCCAGCGCCAGCAGGTGCTGTGCTTCTTTCTCGTACTGCTCGAAGCAGGTGAAGAGGAAATCCACATCGGCGTATTCGAAGTTATAGGTCGACTGTTCCACTTCGTTCTGATGGAACACATCACCGTAAGTGGTTTTGCCCAGCGGGCCGTCGCTCCAGGTCAGATCATAGACACTGTCCACGCCCTGGATATACATCGCCAGACGCTCCAGGCCGTAAGTGATCTCACCGGTCACTGGCTTACATTCGAGGCCGCCCACCTGCTGGAAGTAAGTAAACTGCGTCACTTCCATGCCGTTAAGCCACACTTCCCAGCCGAGACCCCAGGCACCCAGCGTCGGGTTTTCCCAGTTATCTTCAACGAAGCGAATGTCGTGCACCGTCGGATCGATACCCAGCTCTTTCAGCGACCCAAGGTACAGCTCCTGAATGTTGTCCGGCGAGGGCTTGATGATCACCTGGAACTGATAGTAGTGCTGTAAACGGTTCGGGTTTTCACCGTAGCGTCCATCGGTAGGACGGCGGGATGGCTGCACATAAGCGGCGGCAATCGGCTCCGGGCCTAATGCGCGCAGGCAAGTCATCGGGTGAGAGGTGCCAGCGCCCACTTCCATGTCCAGCGGTTGGACAATGGTGCAGCCCTGACGCGCCCAGTAATCCTGCAAGGTCAGGATCAGGCCCTGAAAGGTCTTGGTATCAAACTTTTGCATGTTGAATTCGCACGCGATACGGGTGGATTAAAAAAGAGTGCGACAGTATACCCTTTGACCGCGCATTGTGCAGCCGGAAATCCTGACAACGCACCAGCAACCAGATGGCTCTGAATTCCAGGCCCAGAGGTTGTTGGCTAGCCTGCCACTGACTACCCTTCCGGGCATGGACGTTGTGTACCTGGGGAAGCTATGCCGCAAAAAATCAATTGGATCGACAACTTACGTGCCATCGCCTGCCTGATGGTGATCGTTATTCATACCACCACCTGGTACATCACCGGGCCGATGGCAGTGACCGGTCTCAGCTGGGATGTGGCTAACGTGCTCAACTCCGCATCGCGCGTCTGCGTGCCGCTGTTCTTTATGATTTCAGGTTATCTGTTCTTTGGTGAACGCAGCGCCAGGGGGCGGCATATGCTGCGTATCGTGCTATGCCTGCTGTTCTACAGCGCGGTGGCGCTGGCTTATATCACCTGGCTGACGCCGATCAGCGAAGGCCGTTCGCTGCTGAAGCTGTTGCAGAAACCGGTGTTCTATCACCTGTGGTTTTTCTTTGCGATTATCGGTATCTACCTGCTTTCACCGCTGATTCAGGTGAAAAGCGTGCCGCCGCGCTACGTAGCGTTACTCGTCCTGGTGCTGGCGGTGCTGGCAAATCCCAACACGCTCAGCCAGTCGGTGGGGCCGTTTCACTGGTTACCGGTGAATTTATATGTCAGCGGAGACAGCATTTATTACCTGCTGTATGCGTTACTGGGGCGGACCATTGGCTGTATGGACACGGAAAAGCCGGGGGTCACCTTACTGGCCGCACTGGGTTTTATCGCCTGTGTGATTGGCATCGCGCTTGGCACCAAACAGATGTTGCTGATAAACGGTGCATTCAACGATACCTGGTATCTCTACTGCGGACCGCTGGTATTCATTGCGGCAATTAGCCTGCTGGTACTGTGCAAAAATGCGCTCAATCGCCGCACGCCGCCGCTACTGGCGACCATTGCGCGCTATTCGCTGCCCATTTATGGCTTTCATGCGTTGTTTATCCATTTTCTGCGTACCAACCATTACGACGATATGGCAAAGCCTTGGTTCGACCTGCCGTGGGTGTTTGGCGTAACGCTTGGCGGAAGTTTACTGCTGGCGATATTGCTAAAACGGGTCGATAAACATCATCTGGTGAGCTGATCGTCCCAGCGTTGCAGCGCCCGACGCAGCTGACGCGCGGAGGAAAAACCTGCTGCCAATGCGGCTTTTTCTGCGGCTTCGCCCTGCTGCTGACGCTGACGGGCAATCACCAGCCGCAGCTGCTCGTGGTATTCACGCACGCTAATGCCCAGATGCTGGCGGAACAGACGCGTCAGATGCCGCTCGCTGACATGGGCGCGCTGCGCCAGCGCAGGCAGCGACCAGTCATACTCAGGGTGGGCAATCATCACATCCTGCGCTCGGTGAATCGCCGGGTGCAGGTGGTTACGATAGCGCAGCCACGGCGAGAGCTGCGGATCATCGCCGGAACGCCGGAACCACACCACCATCTCACGCGCCACCGCCAGCGCCTGACGCGCGCCGCACAGCCGGTTAATCAAGTGCAGCGAGAGATCGATACCAGCGGTGATCCCGGCGCTACTCCAGATGCCACCATCTTCAATAAACACCCGATTTTCTTTTACCAGCGCTGCCGGGGCCGCCGCCTGCAAACGGGGCAACACGTCATGATGCGTGGTGCATTGCACGCCATCCAGCAATCCGGCAAGGGCTGCCAGCAACGAACCGGAGCAAACGCACACCAGGGTGATGCGCTGTGCCTGGATATCGGCCTGTTGCTGGCGTAACCAGTCACGCGCCATCGCCGCAGCGGGGGTGTCGTAGCAGGTACGCGAATCGTGCACGCCCGGCACCACCAGCAGGCTGTTGTCAGGCAACCGATCGGGCAGCGGCGCGATGTCACTGATGGTCATTTGGGTGGAACCGATGACGCTGGCCTGCGGCCCGATATAGTGCAGCACGAAGTGGCCGCCAGCCAGCTGGAAGGTTTCTGCCGGGCCGGTGAGATCGAGCACCATCACCCCGGGGAGAATCAGGAAGAACACGGGCTGCGGCATGAGTGTGCTCCGGTTGGTTTGGTTTACGTCCTGCACCCAACCGTAGCGACGCGATTTATCGCGTGTGTTTTAGCAGCAGGTGTCCCGGTTCAAAAGACGCGCGATAAATCGCGCCGCTACATCATAGCCAACCTTAACATCCAACTCATGCCCTTTTCGGCCATCTTACCGCGGTATCAGGACATCAGCGGTTGCAGTTGCTGATACAGACGGGCAAAGACCTCTCGCTGTGGTTGATAAGCACGATGCCTGGCCGCATCCGGCTGATGGCGCTGCGCCAGCTCCGGTGTCGGCAACGCGCTATCGGGAGCGACCGCCAGTTGTGCCAGCCGTGCCGCACCCAGCGCGGGACCCACTTCACCGCCATGACAATAATCCAGCGTCAGGCCGCTGATATCCGCCAGCATCTGCCGCCAGTAAGCACTACGCGCTCCGCCACCAATCAGCATCACCGTTTGCGGTTGCACGCCACATTCATGTACCGCATCCATTCCTTCGGCCAGAGCAAATCCCACCCCTTCCAGCACCGCACGCGCCAGTTCCGGCCTGCCATGCTGATGCGTCAGGCCGAAAAACGCCCCCTGCGCCTGCGGGTTGTTATGCGGTGTTCGCTCCCCGGAGAGATAAGGCAGGAACCATACGGATGAGACATCGCTGCGCGCCTGTTCAGCTTCGGCGAGGAGTTGCGGCACATCCTCACAGCCAGTGAGTTTTGCCGCCCAATCCAGGCAGGAGGCCGCACACAGGATCACGGACATCAAATGCCAGCGCTGCGGTAGCGCATGGCAAAAACTGTGTACCGCCCGCTGTGGATTGCTGAGATAACCCTCGCTTACCAGGAAATAGACGCCCGAGGTGCCGAGCGACAACATGCCCTGCCCTGGCTCCACCATACCCACGCCCACCGCTCCCGCCGCGTTATCACCGCCACCCGCCACCAGTGGCACCGGCTGCATTCCCCAGCGTTGGGCTATCTCTGGCTGCAACCTACCGGTCACCTGGTTGCCTTCAAACAGCCGTGGCATCTGGCTGCGATCCAGCCCGCAGGCGGAGAGTAATTTATCGCTCCAGTCACGTTGCGCCACATCCAGCCACATCGTCCCGGCCGCGTCCGACATATCAGTGGCAAAATCGCCGCTTAAGCGCCAGCGCAGATAATCCTTGGGCAGCAAAACCTTAGCGACCTGTGCAAAGATCTCAGGTTCATGTTGCTGCACCCACAGCAGCTTGGGTGCAGTAAAACCCGGCATCATCAGGTTGCCGGTGATGGCGCGTGAGTCCGGCACCTGCTGTTCCAGTTGGCGGCACTGCTCAGCACTGCGCCCGTCGTTCCAGAGAATCGCCGGACGCAGCACCCGGAACCGGGTATCCAGCAGGGTGGCACCGTGCATCTGGCCACTCAGACCTATCGCCTGCACGCCGCTTAAATCGTGCTGCTGCGCCAGTGCCTGCATCGCCTGGTCCGTGGCGAGCCACCAGCTTTCGGGATCCTGCTCGCTCCATAACGGATGCGGGCGCGACACCTGCAACGGTGCGCTGGTAACGGCAATCACCTGCCCCTGCGCATCCAGCAATGCCACCTTGACGCCGGAGGTGCCTAAATCGATCCCGATAACCATGCTGATCTCCTGAAAGATTAAAAATCAAAAAGGTAGTGATTCACCAGATTTTCCAGCTGCTCCTGACGTCCGCTACGATGCTGCGGATTAAATTGCTGCTGCCCGGCATGTTGCGCCAGCGAGGCGAGGGAAAATTCCCCTTTGAGGATCTGCTGACCAAACTCCCCGTTCCAGCCGCTGTAGCGTTGTGCAACTCGCTTATCCAGCTCGCCGTCTGCCACCATACGCGCCGCCACTTTCAGCGCCAGCGCCATAGTATCCATCGCACCAATATGACCGTAGAACAGGTCATATTTATCCGTGCTCTGACGCCGTACTTTGGCATCAAAGTTTAAGCCGCCGGTGGTAAATCCGCCCGCTTTGATGATTTCGTACAACACCAGCGCATTCTCTTCCACGCTAATCGGGAACTGATCGGTGTCCCAGCCGCACTGAATGTCGCCACGGTTAGCATCCACCGAACCAAAAATCCCCAGCGCAATGGCTGTGGCAATTTCATGATGGAAGGAGTGGCCCGCCAGCGTCGCGTGGTTAGCTTCCACGTTAACTTTAATCTCTTTCTCCAGCCCAAACTGCTTCAGGAAGCCATATACCGTCGCCACATCATAGTCATACTGATGTTTGGTCGGCTCCTGCGGTTTCGGCTCGATCAGCAACATGCCCTGGAAACCGATTTTGTGTTTATGGTCCACCACCATCTGCATAAAGCGGCCAATCTGCTCACGCTCCTGACGCAGGTCGGTATTCAGCAGGGTTTCATAGCCTTCGCGGCCACCCCATAACACATAGTTTTCACCGCCGAGGGTTTGCGTTGCCTGCATGGCGCTGCACACCTGGCTGGCGGCCCAGGCAAAAATTTCCGGGTCCGGGCTGGTGGCTGCCCCTGCGCCATAGCGCGGATGGGTGAAGCAGTTGGCGGTGCCCCACAACAGTTTCACGCCGGTTTCCTGCTGTTTTTCCAGCAGTTTATCAGTCATCACTGCAAAGTTTTCGCGATAGCTTTTCAGCGAATCGCCTTCCGGCGAGACATCGACATCGTGGAAGCAGTAATAAGGTACGTTCAGCTTGTGAAAGAACTCAAAAGCGACGTCGGCCTTCTGTTTCGCCAGTTCGAGCGCATCACCATTCTTCTGCCAGGGCCGGTCAAAGGCACCCACACCAAACATATCTGCGCCGTTCCAGCAGAAGGTATGCCAGTAGCAGGCGGCAAAACGCAGATGCTCCGCCATGGTTTTACCGAGAATCACTTCATCAGGATTGTAATGACGAAACGCCAGAGGATTGCGGGTGTTGGCTCCCTCATAACGAACGCGATCAAGCTGGTCGAAATAGGCGTGCATTTTTTGCTCCTTAGCATGAGGACCCGAGTGGTCAGCTTTGAGCCATTATTGTGGTAATGCGTTATGCCGCTTCTCAATTACGATATTTCACACTTAACTTAAGATAATTATTATTTGTGCGTCAGCTCGCAAAATAATGTCGTTATTTTCATTGCACGCCTTCTCGCAGCTGACTTGCAATCCATTCCTCTGAAAACCGCCAAATATCGATCGCGCTCAAAAAATCGCAAATAAACCAAAAAACGTAATAGCTGGATAAAAATCAGTAATTGATGTTGCCGGAAACTCAGGTCAACAATTCAACCGCCCTGTTCATAGCCTTACAACGACAATAGCCTCTACACCCTACAGGATGAACACCATGAACATGAAAAAAACGTTGTTAGCCGTCTGCGCGACGCTGGCCCTGATCAGCCACGCAGGCATGGCGAAAGAAGTAAAAATCGGTATGGCGATTGATGACTTACGTCTGGAACGCTGGCAGAAAGACCGCGATATCTTCGTAAAACAGGCGGAAACACTGGGTGCGACGGTGTTTGTCCAGTCCGCCAACGGCAACGAAGAAACCCAGATGTCGCAAATTGAAAATATGATCAACCGCGGCGTCGATGTATTGGTGATCATCCCTTATAACGGCCAGGTATTAAGTAACGTGGTAGCAGAAGCGAAGCGTGAAGGCATTAAAGTTCTGGCCTATGACCGCATGATAAATAACGCCGACATTGATTTTTATATCTCTTTTGATAATGAAAAAGTGGGTGAACTCCAGGCCGAAAGTATTGTTCAGCAGGTACCGAAAGGGAATTATTTCCTGATGGGTGGCTCACCGGTTGATAATAACGCTCGCCTGTTCCGCGCCGGGCAAATGAAGGTGTTAAAACCCTATATTGATAACGGCAGCATCAAAGTGGTGGGCGATCAGTGGGTTGATGCCTGGCTGCCAGAGAATGCGCTGAAAATTATGGAAAACGCCCTCACCGCCAACAGCAACCATATTGATGCGGTGGTGGCGTCGAACGATGCCACCGCAGGCGGGGCGATTCAGGCGCTGAGCGCACAAGGTCTGGCGGGTAAAGTGGCGATCTCCGGTCAGGACGCCGACCTCGCCGCCATCAAACGCATCATGAATGGTACGCAAACCATGACGGTGTACAAACCCATCACCCAGCTTGCCACCGAAGCGGCCAAAATCGCGGTTGAACTCGGCAACGGCCAGACACCGGCCAGCAACGGCAAACTCAATAATGGCCTGAAAGATGTGCCGTCACGCCTGCTGACGCCGATCCCGGTCAACAAAAGCAATATCGAAAGCACCGTAGTTAAAGACGGCTTCCATAAGCAGAGCGAACTCTAAGCGCAGCCCGCGAAGGAGAGATGTCGATGTTGCTGGAAATGAACCATATCACCAAGCGCTTCGGCGCGGTGAAAGCGGTGGATGACGTTAGCCTGCGGCTGGAAGCGGGTGAAGTGATGTCGCTGTGCGGCGAAAACGGCTCGGGAAAATCGACACTGATGAAGATCCTGTGCGGGCTTTACCCGCACGGGGACTTTGACGGCAGTATCCATTTTGCTGGCGATGAAATCCAGGCACAGACTATCCGCGATACCGAACGCAAAGGGATTGTGATTATCCATCAGGAGCTGGCGCTGGTGCGCCAGCTGACGGTGATGGAAAACATTTTCCTCGGCGCTGAACTGGGGCGCTACGGCATGGTGGATGACGAAACCATGACCCTGCGCTGCCAGCAACTGCTGGAGCGGGTGAAACTGAATGTTTCGCCTGACACACGCGTAGGTGAACTGGGCCTGGGCCAGCAACAGCTGGTGGAGATTGCCCGCGCCCTGAATAAACAGGTGCGCCTGCTGATCCTCGATGAACCCACCTCCTCCCTGACCGAGCAGGAAACCGAGGTGCTGCTCAGCATCATCAAAAACCTGCGCGAACATGGCATCGCCTGCATCTATATTTCGCACAAACTCAACGAGGTCAAAGCGATTTCGGACACCATCTGTGTGATCCGCGATGGACAGCATATCGCCACCCGTGCGGCCGCTGGCCTGAGTGAGGATGACATCATCACCATGATGGTGGGGCGCGAACTGACCGCGCTCTATCCCCACACGCCACATGATATCGGCGAGACCATTTTGCAGGTGGAAAACCTGACTGCCTGGCATCCCGTCAATCGCCATATTCGCCGGGTAAATAACGTCTCTTTCAGCCTGAAACGCGGTGAGATTCTTGGCATCGCCGGGCTGGTGGGTGCCGGACGCACCGAAACCGTCCAGTGCCTGTTTGGCGTCTGGCCGGGTCGCTGGCAGGGCGACATCACCCTCAACGGCAAAAAGGTACATATCCGCGACTGCCGGGACGCCATTGCGCATGGCATCGCCATGGTGCCGGAAGACCGTAAAAAGGACGGCATTGTGCCGCTGATGGGAGTCGGTAAAAACATCACCCTGGCGGCACTGGACCAGTTCAGCCAGCGGCTTTCCACCCTGGATGAGGCACTTGAACAACAGGCGATCAACGATGCCATTGCCCGTCTGCGTGTGAAAACGTCCTCCGCTGAATTGCCGATTGGCCGCCTGAGCGGCGGTAACCAGCAGAAGGCGATTCTCGCTAAATGCCTGCTGCTGAATCCACAGATTCTGATTCTTGATGAGCCAACACGCGGCATCGATGTCGGCGCACGTCAGGAGATCTATCTGCTGATCAATGCGCTGGTGCAGCAAGGGATTGCCGTCATTGTCATTTCGTCCGAGCTGCCCGAAGTGCTGGGCCTGAGCGATCGGGTTTTGGTGATGCACGAAGGACAAATCAAAGCCGATCTGATTAACGACAACCTGACTCAGGAGCAGGTGATGGAAGCCGCCCTGCGGAGTGAACACTATGCTTAAGACCGAAAGTACAGAACGCGGCCTGACCACACCGGGTAAAGGCGCTGCGGGTAAATTTCCGCTGCCGAATTTGCAGGTGCTGGTGATGCTGGGTGCCATCGTGTTGATTGCGCTTTTCTTTACCTGGACCACCGACGGAGCCTGGCTCAGCCCGCGTAACGTCTCCAACCTGCTGCGCCAGACTGCCATCACCGGCATCCTCGCGGTGGGAATGGTGTTTGTCATTATTTCGGCAGAGATCGATCTCTCGGTCGGCTCGATGATGGGCCTGCTTGGCGGTGCGGCGGCGATTTTTGATGTCTGGCTCGGCTGGCCGCTGCCGCTCACCATCGTGGTCACCCTGGTGATGGGGCTACTGCTCGGCACCTGGAATGGCTGGTGGGTCGCCTATCGTAAAGTCCCTTCTTTTATCGTTACCCTCGCGGGCATGCTGGCGTTTCGTGGCATCCTGGTGGGCATCACCGATGGCACCACCGTTGCGCCCACCAGTCCGGCGATGTCGCAGATTGGGCAAAGCTACCTGCCCGGTGGCGTCGGCTTTGGTTTCGGCTTTGCCGGTCTGGCGCTGTTTATCCTCTGGCAGTGGCGTTTGCGTTTGCGCCGTCAGAGTCTGGGTCTGTCACAACCCGCCGCGAGCGGCGCCGTTGCACGCCAGGCAATCACCGCCGTTCTGGTGCTGGGGGCGATATGGCTGCTGAATGATTACCGTGGCGTGCCAACCCCGGTGCTGCTGCTGGCATTACTGCTGCTGGGCGGCATGTTTATGGCAACGCGTACCGCCTTTGGTCGCCGTATCTACGCCATTGGCGGCAACCTGGATGCCGCCCGACTTTCCGGGATCAACGTGGCGCGTACCAAGCTGGCGGTGTTTGCCATCAATGGCGTGATGGTGGCGATTGCCGGTTTGATCCTGAGCTCGCGACTGGGCGCGGGTTCTCCCTCCGCGGGTAACATTGCGGAGCTGGATGCCATCGCCGCCTGCGTCATCGGCGGCACCAGCCTGGCGGGAGGTGTCGGTTCCGTCGCGGGCGCGGTGATGGGGGCATTTATCATGGCATCGCTGGATAACGGCATGAGCATGATGGATGTACCGACCTTCTGGCAGTACATCGTCAAAGGCGCGATTCTGCTGCTGGCAGTGTGGATGGATACCGCTACCCGGCGTCGGGTGTAATCGCGTGAGCGATCACAATGTGGCGCAAATTCTTTCTGCTCCCCGGCCAGCCGTGTTATGCAATGCGCTGAGGGTTTAAGGGAACACGCCACTATGCATGAAAAACGCTATCGCATTACGTTGCTGTTCAACGCCAATAAGGTCTATGACCGCCAGGTTGTTGAAGGCGTAGGTGAATATTTACAGGCGTCGCAAACCGACTGGGACATCTTCATTGAAGAGGATTTTCGCTGTCGCATCGATAACATTCGTGAGTGGCTGGGCGACGGGGTGATCGCCGATTACGACGACAGCTCGATTGAGAAATTGCTGGCGAATGTTTCTGTGCCGATTGTCGGCGTGGGTGGCTCCTATCATCAGCAACAGGACTACCCACCAGTACATTACATCGCCACCGATAACGCCGCGCTGGTGGAGAGTGCCTTTTTGCACCTGAAAGAAAAAGGCATCAACCGCTTCGCTTTTTACGGCCTGCCCGCCGCCAGCGGTAAACGCTGGGCGCAGGAGCGCGAGCACGCCTTTCGCCAGCTGGTGGCGCGCGAACGTTATCAGGGGGTGGTGTATCAGGGGATGGAAACAGCACCAGAAAACTGGCAGCACGCGCAGAACCGCCTGGCGGACTGGCTGCAAACGCTGCCGCAGCAAACCGGCATTATCGCCGTCACCGATGCACGCGCGCGCCATTTGCTGCAGGCGTGTGAGCATCTGAAGATTCCGGTACCGGAAAAACTCACGGTTATCGGCATCGACAATGAAGAACTCACCCGCTATCTGTCACGCGTGGCGCTTTCCTCCGTCGCGCAGGGCACACGTCAGATGGGTTATCAGGCCGCCAAATTGCTGCATCGCCTGCTGGATAAGCAGTCGCTGCCGCTACAGCGTATTCTGGTGCCACCGGTTAAAGTGATTGCCCGCCGATCCACCGATTTTCGTTCATTGCGTGATCCGGCGGTTATCCAGGCGATGCATTACATCCGTTTTAACGCCTGCAAAGGCATTAAAGTTGAACAGGTACTGGATGCCATCGGTATTTCACGTTCCAATCTGGAAAAACGTTTCCGCGATGAAACGGGCGATACCATTCATGCCATGATTCACCGCGAAAAACTGGAGAAGGCGCGCGAGCTGCTGGCCAGTTCCTCCCTTAGCATCAATGAAATCTCACAGATGTGCGGCTACCCTTCGCTGCAATATTTCTATTCGGTATTTAAGAAGAGCTATGCCACGACGCCGAAGGAGTACCGGCAACTTAACGGTGAAAACGTGCTGTGACGCACGGGTAAGATCAACAACGTTGCACCGTTTGCCGCTATAATTCTGCGGCTGCGGTAAAGGAAGATCGTCGTCTCCGGTGAGGCGGCCGGATTTCAAATCCGGTTGGGGCCGCCAGCGGTCCCGGGCAGGTTCGACTCCTGTGATCTTCCGCCACTACACTTCCGAAACCATCCTGGATAACTTTAAATTTCCTTTAAAAACATAACAATAAATACATCCTTTATCCGTGTAAGTCCTACAGCATCTGCCAGAATCCATGAAAAATATGTATAGTGATGCGTATAGATTTTTTATACACACTTTAGACTTATACACATGGCACTTACAGACATACAAATTCGACGCGCAAAACCCCAGGAAAAGCCTTACACCCTTAGCGACGGCCTCGGCCTGGCTTTACTCATTAACCCTGATGGCAGCAAAGGCTGGCGCTTCCGTTACCGATTCAACGGTAAGGCTAAGTTGATGTCGTTTGGCTCCTATAGCCTCGTTTCACTCGCTGAGGCACGCGAGAAACGTGATATCGCGCGCAAGCAGGTAGCTAATGACATTGATCCAGTTGAGGAACGTAAGGCCCAAAAACTGGCAAAACAGCTTTCGGCAGAAAACTCTTTCGAGGCCATCAGCCGGGAATGGCACACAAACAAGGCGGACCGCTGGACCGTTGCTTACCGGGACGAGATTATTAAGACCTTTGAGCAGGATGTTTTCCCATATATTGGCAATCGTCCAATCTCAGAGATTAAGCCGCTTGAGCTTCTTGAGGTGCTGCGTCGTATTGAAAAACGCGGGGCGTTAGAGAAAACCCGCAAGGTGCGCCAGCGCTGTGGGGAGGTGTTTCGTTATGCGATCATCACTGGCAGAGCTGAATATAATCCTGCTCCTGATTTGTCTATCGCGCTGGCCGTTCCTAAACAAAAGAATCACCCATTTTTATCTGCGGAAGAATTGCCTTTTTTTGTCCGAGATCTGGAAGCGTATACCGGCAGCATCATTACTAAAAACGCCACAAAAATAGTGATGTTGACAGGAGTTAGAACTCAAGAGATGCGCTTTGCAACCTGGGATGAGGTTGATATCGAAAAAGGTATTTGGGAGCTCCCTGCGGAACGGATGAAAATGCGCAGACCTCATGTTGTACCTTTATCTACCCAAGTAATTGCCCTTTTTGAGCAATTGAAACCTATCACCAGCCATTATCCTTACATTTTTATTGGTAGAAATAATCGGAGAAAACCCATCTCTAAAGAAAGTGTTTCCCAGGTTATTGAGTTACTCGGTTACAAAGGACGCGCAACTGGCCACGGTTTCAGACATACAATGTCTACAATTCTTCACGAGCAGGGTTTTAATAGTACATGGATTGAAATGCAACTAGCACATGTCGATAAAAATAAAATCCGCGGGATATATAATCATGCTAACTATTACGAAGATAGAAAAAAAATGATGCAGTGGTATAGCGACTTTTTATCGAATGGTGGTCAGTGACCACCATTCGAAACTAGATGTTATTTATTACACTCTTGAGATTCTGGATATAATATTCCAAGTCATATTCATTCAATTCAAAACCTTGAGAGTGTACAATTACATTCCTAACCTGGGATAAATTAACAATGGATTCATATATAGACTCTCCAATAAGCTGCCGCTCCCTAAGCTCTCGTGAAGTTGGCTTTATATTTAAATAACTTCTTTCTTTAGGCATTCCAGCTTTAACAGCAAGATCTCCAATTTTCTTCTCTAAAGCACGCCAATTTAGTAAAAACTCACCCACTCTGTAGTTTGTACTTACCGCAGCATTCTCTGCTAACTCCTCCCTTTCCTCTTCCGGTACAGTAATTTTCTCTAAGGAGGATATTGCCCCTTCAATAATAGGCTTAATTTCGCTGCTCATTTTTATTAGCATATCGAAATCATTTCTTTCGAAGAAATTATTATGTGCAACTTTACATCTAATTAAATATAACTTATCCCACCTCGATTTAAGCAGGCTCTCTTCACAATCCACATGTTTCTGAAAATAACGCTGCCAGTTTGACTTAGGTATAAAGTCTCTTACGTCATCAATGGGTATAGAATCTCCATCATGATCTTTAATTTTACGGATAAGCCCATCTAAATCTTGAGTTCTATATGAATCAAAAAGAAATGTAGACAACTGTATAAAGTCAGCATCATATAAATAGTTATTTGAGCTTTGCTGCTTCTTATCTCTTCTTATTTTTTTCAGTTCATCTGGGATTGCCGTTTCAGACCATCCTAAACCAACATTAGTCAGCATAAACTTAGTGATTAACTTCCTCATGAGATTTTCTAACTCATGAATGATTGGGTATGCTTTACGCGAATAACTATAACTGACATCATCCCATAGCGTCTGAATATTGTTATTCGATGCTAGATTAAGCAAGCCCCGTATGACTCTTAAAAAAGCAGAAAATAATTCTAAATCATCAGAAGAGCTTGCCAGCTTAAGGTGAAAAATTTTGTATTTTTCAGAAGGTGTATTTTCTTCAACCACTTCAATATCGAACTCATTTCCAATGTACTTGGCTTTCTTACCAGAAAGGCTTATATCAGAATCCGACTGAAGGAAATTCAAAAAGGATTTTTTCGTTTTACAAAAAGAATTTTTTAATTCAATAGTGACCAAATATTCTACTTTCATTTAATCCCCAGCCTCGACATATAATGCATATCCTAGCATCAAGTACGAAATACTCCGGTTATCAAACTACATTTTACATTCGCGCGCAATGCTATCCCCGCCACGCCTGCCCGCTTTATGCATCGCTTTTCATGCAGGTGCATGATGCGGGCAAAGCCGCGCCCGGTATGGGCTGAACGGGGGAAAGCGCTGCATGTTTTTTCATGCAAATCCATGCACGCTATGCATGCATCACTCTTTACAAAGCGGCTGGCCAGAAAAAGGCTTCAGAAAGGCAAAGGACAGGCACAAAAAAGCCGCTGGTCGGGCAGCGGCTGTGCGGGATTAATGCACCTGGCGGAATGCAGAACCGTAACGGCCCAGCGTCTGGCGTTCCCTGATCGGTTCCGGCGGTGCTTCCGTTTTTGTTTCCGGCTGTGGCGGTGCGGTGATGACCTTGGTGATGCTTTCATTTGTCTTGAAGGTGCAGGAACAGTCCAGGTTAGTGCACTGGTGATAACGCTCTTTCACCTGTTCGGACATATAGCGGCTCGATTTGGTGTGTGCCGCGCTTTTGCAGTAGGGACAGTGCATCATTTCTGGCTGCCCCCCTGCAATGCCGCACGTTGCTGCTGTAATGCATTTACAAACTTCATCCGGTAAATGGCGTTGTTATACAGCTTCATATCAATCCCCGTCAGCGCCGGGCGATGCAGGCCGATATTCTCCAGCAGCGGAGCCTCTTTCAGTACGCTGTCCGGCAGAGCCGCCGCTGCCCGCGTCAGCGCTTCACCGACCAGACCGGCCACGTCCTTAATCCGGTCCCGGTCATCACCGGCAAACGTCGGGGAAAGTTCTTCACGACGGAGGCGCAGCTTAATGGCCCACAGCAGTGACGGACTCACGTTACGCAGGGCTGACTGCCAGTGCGCATCCGCAAATCCGGTAAACGCCTCGCGGTGTGAGTTCACATACTCTGAGGCGCTGCCACAGCATTTCAGCATCGCCTCCTGCTTATCCAGCGCCAGCTCTTTCAGCAGCCCGCCAAACTCATCGGCCAGTTCCCGGCTGGCGATACGCTGTGAATGCTCGGCGCGCAGTTCATCCGTGAGATTGCCGCGCAGGTTACGGAAACGCGTGCGCCAGTTGCTCTCAGCCTCTTTCCCGGCCTCAATGGCCGCCTGCTGCTCTTTCTCACAGCGGGCGATATCGGCGCAGATGCCGTTATACCGCTTCATTCTTTCCGTATGTTCAGCGCGGGCTTTCTCGAAGCGCACCAGTGAGGCAGGTTTCTGTTCCGGGGTGGTCATGGTGGTCTCTCATCGTCTGTAAAGGATGAGGCCATTCTGTCGTGTACCACAGGACAGCGCATTTCATTGCTTTCCGCCTGTCGATGAGCAGACAAAGGCAGAACCGGCGCGGGATACCCCCTTAACAGATTTTATTTCTTATATAACTGTTCACTGGTATTCACTGAGATAAAAAATATAATAAATACAATAATTAAAGCAGTGAACACTTTAGACTGAAGTCTTCACTGAGTATTCACCAGTGTTCACTTCTCAGAAATTCAGCCTTTTTCTGGCGAGCCTTTATTCATTGTTTTTATCTATTAATAATCAAAAAATGATTACTTAAAATAATATAAAGAGAACAGGATGCAACTCAGTGCAACACACTGCATTAAATCTCATGAATGGGTATTTTTTGTACTAAGCAGGACTGTTGCTACGCTTAAAAATATCTACAAAATAGGGGGTTACCTGAAGACACCACCGTAACCGGACAGCTCCGGCCGGACTCATAATGAGGTAACACCATGCACGCAGTTTCATCCGTAGCGCCCCCCGCCATTCCCGTAATCCGCGATGCCGTTTTCCCGCGCGACCGCTTCATGCGACTGCCGGAAGTCATCAGCACCTGCGGCCTGTCTCGCTCGACCATTTACGACTTAATCAGCCGTGAGCAGTTCCCCTCGCAGATTTCCCTCGGCGGTAAAAACGTCGCCTGGCTGGCGTCAGAGATTGACTGCTGGATGCAGGCCCGCATCGCACAGCGCGCCGGAGGTGCAGCATGATTACGCTGAATTTCGGTACGAAAACTTACCCCCTCACCCGCGAAGAAGCCACCTTTGTGGCGGAAAGCCTGACGGCAGCGGTCAGCGGCAAACCCGCCACGGCACCGGCCTTCACCAGCGGGATGCACGGCCATATCTCCGTGCTGAGTCAGAAAGCGAAGCCTGAAAAGCAGAAAGTAAAGAAAGAGGACGGGGAATTCCGATCAAATCCGCCGCAATCCGATCACGTCCTGACCGATTGCTGAGGAAAACGCCCCGATGTGTGAAAAAAGGCTTTTCTCTGGCGAGCGGCCGTTATACAGTTTTTGTGCTGCCGCAAAATCGGCAGCCGGGCGTAGGAACCCGTGTTACTTATTGGCGACACAACACGCGCCATGCGTGTTTTTTTACGTCGTTGCCTCAGTGCGCCATTTTTCAGCGCAGCGGTTCTTATTCCGTTGCGTCGTCAAAATAATGGTGGCTCAGGCGGGGCAGCCTTCGGGCTGGCCGGTTTCCAATAAGACCGGTATTCCTACCCCCGTCTGGGCTACCACCCATGAGCGTAGGAACTCCGGTGGTAGCAGTAACCGCTACTTATTGGAGATTGTCCTCATGACAACGGCCCTTACTGCCGCTCACCCCGAATTTACCTTTATTTTTGCCGCCGTGCGCCGCACTGATGCCTCCGCACGTCCCTGTATGCTGCGTACCGTGGCAGGCGATGAGCGCAGCGCCCGCGCCAGCCTCGCCCGCGATTACGTCCTCTCCTTTGCCGGTCGTCTGCCGGTTAAGGCGGTGGCCGCATGAACACCCTTTCCCGGCAACTGAATAACCATGACACCTACCCCATTCCCCACGCTGACTACCTGCGCCTGCTGCACGCGCACACGGTCGGCGTGACCGTGCTCGATATGTTCGACTCGGTGAACTGCCTGAGCGCGCGCGGCTGCGTGCCGGACGGCGCGGCGCTGGCCTCGGTCGTCGCCCTGCTTACTGACCAGCTCGGTAAAGTCGTTGAAACCTGTGAATCCCGGATGTTAGCCACGGAGGCCCGCCATGATGACCGTTAATCACTCCTGCCTGCCCGTTGAGGTACGCACCGCCGTTTACCGCCGCGCGCTGGCGCAGGGCTACCTGAATGCCTGCAAAAACCTCGGCATCGCCGTCTCCGCCACGCTTGATGAGTTGCAGATGACCATCGCCCTTGAGCTGGAAGGCTTCTATGTGCGCCGTCACGGCCCCGATGCGGGCATGGAGATGGCCTGCACCATGCTGGGCGATATGGTCGAGCCTGACCTGCTGACCGCGCCGCCGCGCCTGACGCAGCTCGGCGTCACCATGATGGATGAGCTGTTCCGCAGCCAGCTTGCGGCCGCCAGCCGCACCACGCTGCACTGAAGGGGGATGCGCACATGAAACATATTGTCTCTGACACCGTAAAGGCGGCCACCGGACTGTGGCCGCAGCTTCTGCCCGCCCTCGGCATCAGCGTGCACGCCGGGGGGCGACACGGTGCCTGCCCGGCGTGTGGCGGCAAAGACCGCTTCCGCTTCGACAATCAGGACGGGCGCGGAACGTGGCTGTGTAACCAGTGCGGGGCCGGTGACGGCCTTAACCTGGTGGAAAAGGCGCTCAGTATCAGCGCTAAAGAGGCCGCCATGAAGGTGGCCGGAATGCTCGGCACGCTGCCGGAGTCTGCCCCGGTGATGCAGGATGACGCCGCCGACCGAACCCGCGCGCAGGCAGACGCCGCCGCACGGGCGCAGGCGCTTATCGCCGCCGCCGTCAGCCGCACGGACAACGCCTACCTTTCATCGAAAGGGCTGCACGGTATACAGGCGCTCACACTTGCTGATGCGCTGCGCTGTGGTGGCATCCGTTTTGCCGCCGGGGATGTGCTCATCCCCCTGACCGGTGAAGACGGCACAGCGGTTAACGTGCAGCTCATCAGCGCCGCAGGCGACAAGCGCACCCTGCCCGGCGGGCAGGTAAGAGGCGCATACTGGCTGGCCGGTGAGCCGGACGGCAAAACGCTGTGGCTCACGGAGGGCTACGCCACAGGCCTGACTGTGCACCGGCTGACCGGCCAGGCGGTTTACGTGGCGCTGAGCGCCAACAACCTGCCCGCGCTGGCGAAGCGACTGCGTGAATCACATCCTGATGCGATGATGCTGATTGCCGCCGACCGTGACGACAACGGCACCGGCCAGTTAAAGGCCGAGGAAGCGGCGAAAGCCTGCGGGGGGAAAGCCGCCCTGCCGCCGGTCACGGGGGACTGGAACGACCTGTGGCAGGCGCAGGGCGATATCGCCACCCAGGCGCAGCTCACCGCCTTCACGCAGCCGCAGCCGCTCAGCCCGTTTGAATCCGTCAGCGAGGCCGACCTGAAGGCCATGAGCGCCAGCCAGAAGGCGGAGCTGCTGGTCGCCCACTACGGGCAGGCGCTGGCCGTGCCACCGGTCGGGGAGGAAATCTGCCGCTATGAGAACGGCGCATGGCAGGTGATGGAAGCGAAGACGCTGCGCCGGGAAATCGCCGCGCTGTTTCAGAAGGTGCGCGCCCCGTTCTCGGCCGCCGGTATCGGCAGCGTGCTGGACACGCTGAAACTGATGGTGCCGCAGATGGGCGAACCGTCCCGCCGCCTGATTGGCTTCCGTAACGGCGTGTTTGATACCGCCACCGGCACGTTCATCCCGCACCGCCGCGAGCACTGGCTGCGCACGGTGAACAGCGTGAACTACACCGCCCCGCGTCCGGGTGAAAACCTCGCAGACCACGCCCCGGCATTCTGGCGCTGGTTAACGCGGGCCGCCGGACACAGTCACGACAAGCAGGAGCGCATTCTCGCGGCGTTATTTATGGTGCTGGCGAACCGCTATGACTGGCAGATGTTTCTTGAGGTGACCGGCCCCGGCGGCAGCGGTAAAAGCGTGATGGCCTCGATAGCCACTCTGCTGGCCGGAAAAGACAACACCACATCTGCCACCATCGACACGCTGGAATCCTCCCGCGAGCGCGCCAGCGTGGTGGGCTTCTCGCTGATTATCCTGCCTGACCAGGAGAAATGGAGCGGCGACGGCGCGGGCATCAAGGCGATAACCGGCGGCGATGCGGTGGCAATTGACCCCAAATACCGTGACGCCTATTCGGCACACATCCCGGCGGTGATTCTGGCGGTGAACAACAACCCGATGCGCTTCAGCGATCGCAGCGGCGGCGTATCGCGCCGCCGGGTAATCCTGACGTTCCCGGAGGTGATACCGGTAAAGGAGCGTGACCCGCAGTTGCTGGACAAAATCGGCACCGAGCTGGCCGTTATCGTGCGCCACCTGATGCAGCGCTTCAGCCAGCCGGAGGAGGCCCGCGCACTGCTACAGGCGCAGCAGACGTCCGGCGAGGCGCTGGAGATTAAACGCCAGGCTGACCCGCTGGTCGATTTCTGCGCCTACCTGATGCCGATAAGCACCGCGACCGGTCTGTTCATGGGTAACGCCAATATCCGCCCGCTGAACCCGAAGCGCTACCTCTATCATGCCTATCTGTCGTTTATGGAATCGCGCGGCCATCAGCACCCAATGACGCTGACTGCCTTTGGGCTGGCTGTTCCACAAACGCTAAAAGAATATGAGACAGAAATGCTTAAACGCAAAACAAGCAACGGCATACAAACGAACCTAATGCTTAACGATGAATGTGAAAGTGATTGGTTACCCAGGTATTAGTCCATAACTCTACTAACCGGCTTTGGCCGGTTTTTTTATGCAAAATTAAATCTGGTTCTGCGGAAGGCATAGGCAGCAGCAGATCTTGCCTAGGCCTTATTGACGTTGGATTTAAACCTAAAGAACATACGGAGGTTTGTTTTAAGACTCAAAGAACAACCGAACGAGCCAATCAAATCCATCATCTTGGGATGACAGATTTTTTTCTTTCGCTGTTTAATGACTACTAATGTATAGTGCAAAGGATGGGAGATCGACTTAACCGAATGAATTTAAATGAAAATTCCATCATGAACAGTATGACGAGTGTAAAAGAAAAATTTTTAGGCTAGATATTTTTCTTGATGATAAGATTTTAGCTCAAGCTTACATAAGTCCGAATTACACAAGAGTTGCCTAAGATCATGTTAGAAAGTAGAGAAGCCATCCAACTGTTTACCAGTCAATCTATCCAAAACATAGCTAAGGGTAACCATGACTTTGTTATTGATGTCATTACTAAATATCTGAAATATGAACCATCCTCGCTAACATTGTCTCAAGCATTTGACTTAACGATGAAAAAAGCCTCGAAGGAATATAAAAATGAGTATTATTATAAGAATAAAATAGCAAACGAGCTCTTTTTGAAGAAACACAAAAAGAACACTGCTACTATGGTTAGCGAATTTAGAGTAGGAAATGCCAAAGCCGATTGTGCAATTTTTAATGGAAAAACAACGTGTTACGAAATAAAAACAGAATTTGACACATTAAAAAGATTACCCGAGCAAATATCGGAGTATGCCAAGCTATTTGATGAGATATATATCGTTGCTTCAAGGAATCATATTGATAGAATTGTTGATATAACACCTAGCCACATTGGAATAATTGAGCTTACAGAAAAAGGATTTTTAAGAGACTTCAGGACAGCATCATTAATTAATACTCCAATTGATCCTGTATTAATGACTCAATCACTTAGAAGAAGTGAGTACGTAGAAATTGCTTCACTAATTAAGGGAGTAAATATTAATGTAAACAATATGGAAATTTACAAGCACTGCCTAGATATTATAAAAAGTGAAGACCCCCAAATATTAAGAGAGCACTTTAGAGAAGTAATAAAAAAACATAGGATGATAAATTATGATTTAGTGAGGAGCCTTCCATTTTCCTTGGTCTCTTCATTTATTTCTTATAATCTTACAAAATCTATTCAACTTTCAATTTCTGAGATGTTAACAAAAGAGATTGTAACGGAGGACACATGTACTGCCCATTAGTGAGAGGTAAGCAGTTTGAGCTAATTGCTTTACGGGAGCTGGCGGATTTATTATCACCACAATACTTTAAACCGATAATTGAGCCAGTGCGAGACAATTACTCACCTTTGTTAAAGACTATTGAATGTCTGAATAATAGGAACATTGAACCGATTGTAATCATCAATCCCTGTTTGGGTGATTTTAAAACAGAACCTCTTATAATTGATGACATCCTGTTAAAGCTTAACCCAAATATAAAATACACCCCCTGCTATGGCATAAAAGAACACGATGATAATATATATGAATCATTGAATAAAAAACAAGGTCGTAAAGCTGCATATGTTTATGACAAAATAGATTCTAGAATAGTACCCATTTTGAATGAATGTGAATACTCAATCGTTCCTGTTGATGCACCAATTGGTGCATTGAGAAAATTAAAAAATATAATATTAATGGACGATCCTTTTCAGAAAAAAAGGAAAAACGCAGATTATCTTAACGAGTCATATTTTTCAGACATCCATACGTCTTATAAGAATAAAGGAATTGATGTATTAGGCTTTGGAGATTATACGATCGTTGGTAGTGAATTCAGTGAGTCTGGTGGCCCTGCCTATGTAGTGACAATCCACATGTCGTATATTGATGAAGAGAATTTTGATGCAATGTCCGTTAAACATTTCTCGTCAGAGGATAACGGAAGCCTAGTCGATCCTGGCGGAAAATTCTTGGAAGCACTGCAGAAATTCGTCATATTTGATCATGACAACCCTAATATTTTTGATGATACAGATGGTAAGGAAGAACTACATAAGTTATTTAAAAACAAGCAATTTTCTGGATTAGGAATTGTTAAGAAAATAGCCATAAAACATCACATAGAAACATTATGCAATTATATTTCAAAGGGATAATAATATGCCTTTATGTTGCACTGATTGTTTTAATGATACAGCGATAAAACAAAAAATTAAAGATTTAGGTAACATAGGCTACTGTTCATATTGTGGAGGAGAAAGGGTTGCGTGTGTAAGCCCTGATAAAATAAGCGACAAATTTGAATTTTTCAGTTATTGTATTGAGAAAAATGAAAATGCCAGTGAAAGTTATGCAAATTTAATTCAAGAACAATTTCACCTGTTCAATAACAATATTAGGAATTTAAACGATCTTATAACTGACATTTTAGGTAGAGAATACTCGACCCCGACGTTTAAGTTTAAGCATGATTACAATAAGCATTTAGAACTATGGACAGACTTTAAAGATGAGCTTAAATTTAGAAACAGGTTCTTTCCTAACAACTCATTATATTCAACCATATTCAATTATTCCAAAGGGTCTGACGCAATTTTTCTTGAGTTATTAGGCCAGCTCACTAGGCCTTTGTATGCTGGAAGAAGAGAACTATTTAGAGCGAGAATTAGTGATAAAAGACTGGAAGCTAAGGATTTACATATGCCTCCGCCAGGGTCAGCAAGTGGTGGAAGGGCTAATCCCGTAGGAATATCTTATCTTTATCTAGCGGAGAATATAAAAACTTGTATCGCTGAAGTTCGCCCCAGCAACAGCAGTTCAATATGGATATCATCATTTGAACTAAATAAAGATTTAAATGTACTAGATTTAACATCTCCTAAAAAGTCCGTGACAGTAACCTCTTTCGAAGGTGACAGTGTTGAAGAGATAATAAATTATGTAAATTTACTAGAAAACTTATCGACAGAGTTGTCTAAACCTATTCTTCCGGACAAATCGAGCATTGATTACCTTCCAACTCAGTTCATCTGTGAATTTATCAAGTCGGTAGGTAAGTATGATGGAATAATATTCAAAAGCTCATTTGGCGAAGGCAATAATTTTGTATTTTATAGTCAGGAGCATTTTACAATAACACAGCCTGAACTGTTCAGCGTAACGCGCACCACTCATGAGTTTTCAAAGCAACAGTTGGAATAACTGTTAGAAACAATATGATTTCAGTATGTATAAAAAAGTGTATATAAGATCAAGCAAGTCTGTGATAAATATCATACAATCATAGACTTGCTACATAAAACTCACTCCTGTGATCTTCCGCCACTTTGCCTCCTTCACCCCAGGATACCCCATGCTCTTCAGCCCTGCCGATAACATCCCCTTCGCTGACGACCCACGCAAAGACGATTTGCGCCAGCGGTTGATGCAGCCGGATGCGCCAAAAGTCATTGCCGTGTCATTGTCTAAAGAACTGGATCGCGAAAGCCACACCCATCAGCATGCAGCCGGGCAGCTTTACTGCCTGAAACAGGGGTTAATGACGGTCAACACGCCATCTGGCATCTTCGCCAATCCACCACGTCTGGTAGGCTGGATTCCGCCACACTTTGAACACGCCATCGTCGGGCCGGGGCGCGTGACAGGCTGGACGGTGCTGATTGACGAGGCGCTGGCTACACCCTTGCCGGATCGTCCGGTGCTATTAGCCTGTCCGGCACTGCTGGAGCCACTGGCCGAAAGGCTGGCGACCTTGTCCCCGGACTTTTGGGGCAGCGATCGTTACAACCGGCTGAGTGAGGTCTTTCTTGATGAACTCTACCAGGCATCGGTCCAGCCGCTCACCTTGCCGTTACCTGAGGACCCGCGTCTGTTGCAAATTGCCCGTCAGCTGATGGATGAGCCATCCGACGCTCGTACCGGCCCGGAGCTGGCTCGCTGGGTCGGACTCAGCCCGCGCAGCCTGAGCCGTCACTGGGCCAGCGCCACCGGCATGAGCCTGGCAAAGTATCGCCAGGTTGCGCGTTTACTGAAATCATTGCAGGAACTTGCTGCCGGAAAGAGTGTGCAGCAGGTGGCATGGCAGGTCGGCTTCGAAAATGTCAGCAGCTATATCAACGCATTCCGCAACGCTTTTGGTTCAACACCGGGCAAATACTTCGCTACGCCTGCTGACCGTGCGGATGCAGCATCAGCAGACTAGCCGGACCATCCAGCGGCGGCAGGCTGTGTTGATATTTACGGCGAAACGCGCCAGGTGGCAAATTGAACATGCGGCGGAAGGTGCGGCAATAGGTTTGCTGCGAATCAAAACCGAACTGCAAAGCAATGTGCATCAACGGTGTGTTGCCACTAAGCAGCTCAATCACCGATGCGGTTAACTTCCTCTCACGAATATAGGCACCCAGCGCCAGACCGGTGTAACGGCGAAACAGACGTTGCAGGTGCCACTGCGAATACCCCGCCCGTTGGGCAACGGTCTCCAGAATCAGTTTTTGGTCGATGTTCGCTTCAATCCAGATCAGCAACTGATGCATGAAGGTCACGTTAATATCCATACTTCCTCCCGATGCTGTCAGGCAAAACCGGGCCTGAATCCGGTCAGTCAGGAGGATTATAAAAAAACCACAAATGGCTATGTTTATGCGTAAGGCCAATAAATAACGATAACTCGCCAGTTTGGGGTGTGGTGGGGGGGATCTCTTCATGGAGACAGGAGCCTGATACTGACGACAGGCGGCTGAAGTAAACAAGCCGCAAGGATCATTCAGATCTCTTCCGGCTTATTTTTTCATCTGGTAATAATAATATCTGGATGTTTTGTAGATTTTATAAAGTCTGAAAAATGTTCATCTCCAAATTTATCACCATGCTCCTCCATCAGGTTAATTGTATGCGTGATGAACCTTGATAATTCCTTTAATTCATCGACACTTACCTGTAATGACATTTCCTGAAGACTGACTAAGTCACTGTCTTCATTTTCATATCCATAAATTTTCATAGTGCCTCGTGTTTAATCTGGTGGCGTCCATCCATGACTACTAAGCCATATACGAGCTTTTTTAGTTGGATTCGGTATACCACGATGAGCATCGTGAATACCACCGCTCATATTAGAGGATGTTCCATCTGAATAATGAACGTGAGCTTCCTGGCCGGGTATATGCCCCCTGTCAACACGCTGTATTTCCCTCGGAGCCTGCCCTCGCTCAACTTCTTTTTGCATTGAACCAGGCGATGAAGGTTTGCATCGGCTAAGACCTGACGGATCGATCCAGCTGAACGGATTCGGTGCATAAGCGTAGAGGTTTGCTCCTCCCGCCAGCCCTATCGGGTCATAGGGAAGATTCCGGTGCCGTCATACTTTTTAGCGCAGCTAACCTGCTGATGTCATTGCTTTTTTACAGCCAGTTTTTCCCGTTTTCAGCTGTCCGTTAACACGCACACCCCGACGCGCACTTTCGCCCCGCAGCTCAGCATCGCGGGCAGGTGGCTGGCCGAGGCGGGGTTTGAGACCGGTCAGGCGGTTACCCTCCGGGTGGAGGCGGGCTGTCTTACCCTGACGGCGGGCGGCTGAAGATAAAAAGCCGGAAGGATCTCGGAGATCTTTTCCGGCTTTTTATTATTTGTTAGTCGCCATCATATTCTATTGTTGCTTCAAGAGCGCTTCGCAGCCAGTCCCAAAAAGACTCGAACTCCCGAACATTTTCATAACCTTCACTTGCGAAGTCATGAATAATAATAACCCGACCATCTTTATCTTTTTCCCAACAGGCAACATCATCATTATCCTCCCTTCGGGCAAAAGGAATTAACTCTCGCGAAGGGTACCGCTTCTTAAGCCCATCGTAACGAGTTCTAAGCCTGTCTTTTTCCATGATAATCCAGGGATCAAAGTCAAGTAACCCCTGCCCAACTATTCTAATAAATTCAGCAGGATAGAAAAACCATTCAGGCAATTCTTTTTTAGATAATAACTGTTCCATACTAATCTAATGACCCTATAATGTCTGAACTATTTGGATATCCGTTTTTATACCCTGAGACTTGTTTTCCTATTCTTAAGCGTATTGCTTCATCCCATGTTGAAGGAACGCCTTTTTTAGTAGTAAATCACTCAATAAATTCTGTCGGCGATGGAGCGGAACCTTCATGTATTCTCGCCTGTACTTTTATACCTGCTCTCGATGCAGCTAAAATACGCGTGTTGTCGATGGTAGTTAATTTTCCGTCACTCATTCTGACAACATCAACAGGATCTCCCGCCCACCCTTTAGTTTTCATACTATGAGTCAAATCCGCTGCACCATTAACTGAGCTTTGGCTAAAGCGTATATCCCTGGGATCTAATTCTTTGATTCCTGGTTTGCAATTTCTTAACCCTAACGGATCGATCCAACTGTACGGGTTTGGTGCATAAGCGTAAAGGTTTTCTCCCCCTCTTAACCCTATCGGGTCAAAGGGACGATTCCGGTGCCGTCATACTTTTTATCGCAGTTAACCTGCTGATATAATTTCTTTTTCACAGCCAGCCTTTCCCGCCTTCAGCTGCCCGTTAACACGCACACCCCGACGCACACTTTTGCCCCGCACCTCAGCATCGCGGGCAGGTGGCTGGCCGAGGCGGGGTTTGAGACCGGTCAGGCGGTTACCCTCCGGGTGGAGGCGGGCTGTCTTACCCTGACGGCAGGCGGCTGAAGATAAAAAGCCGGGAGGATCGTTAAGATCGCTTCCGGCTTTATTAACTATATTTCTTTATAAGCTTGTTCTGCATCGATAAGTATACTTCCCAACTCAAGATCAAAAGGCCATTGATCAACTATAATCCTTGATATACCTATGACTCTTTCATTCTTAGGAGGAATATTATCCGATTTAATTATCGTTAATATAATAGAAAAAGTTTCCTTAAATTTGGAGAGTTGAGATACGGAACTTACAGATAATACCTTCATATCTTTAGTGATAATAGCTTTCTCAAGCTCATCTATAGCTTTTTGTATCTTTACAACTGCCTTATTTACTTTTGTCATTTTCATAAATCTAATAAGTTATTGAGATCAGTTATGTATTTTTGTATTTGCCCACCGGGCAAACCAACTCCCTGAGAAGATGCCCTTCCTTCAAGAATGACAGAGCCCGGCTTAATTTTAAACTGAGACACATTAGTCATCTGATTCCATTCTGTTTTCACTGCCAGGCTTTCTCGGGTAGCAGGGAAGGTTTCAAAAATATATCTACCTCTCGCCTTAGCATCGACACCATCATAATATCTTAACCCGTATTCTGAATTAGTCGCTTTGCGAACTCTGATTGAATCTATTTCGAATGACTCTAACGTTTGCTTCCTGAATTTTCTCGGAGTGCCGACTTTCTTTAAATAAGCCGACGCATCTTTTACACCTTTATATGGATCTGACCGGTTGCTGCCCGTACATTTACTTAGCCCCAGCGGGTCGATCCACGTCAGAGGGTTTGGTGCATAAGCGTAAAGGTTTTCTCCCCCCGCCAGCCCTATCGGGTCCTGGACCGTAAACCGTCCCACCTGCGGGTCATAATACCTGAACAGATTATAGTGCAGTCCGGTTTCCCGGTCGGCGTACTGTCCGGCGTAGCGCAGCGGCTGATGGTGCAGCGACGCCAGTCCGGACAGGCGGTAAAAGCCTTCCGTCTGCCTGCTGACCTCACCAAAGCTGCCGTACTGCCCGCTCCAGCGTACCGCGCCCTCTGCGTCCGTCACCTCCAGCGGCGCACCGTTCAGGTCGGTGCTGAACCAGAATATCTCCCCCTGTGTGGCATCCTGCTGATGGTCGATACGCGCCAGCGGGCTCCAGGTCTCCGTTGGGTCATAAACGTAGGTCTGGCGGTGGTGATTTCCTTAAATTACAACACCGGTCGGATGTATCACACGTCTAAAAAATAGCTAGTTATTCATCTCACTAATTTTTGGTCTCCATACATTTGTCCATTGCCTTTCCAATTCTGGTGAGTAGTTTCTGATAGTGTAAAGATCACTTTCATCTTTGTGTGATGAAAAACATTGATCAATACAATTAACCATCCACGATAAAAAATCTTTTAATTCGCTATCACTCCCATTTTCCTTTGTTAATAGTATACAATTATCAATTAACTCTTCTAATAAAGAACATTCGAACAATGAGTCCTCAAATAATGAGTAACAAAATGTCCCCTCAATAAGGTCATCCCTGTTTTTTAGTACTTCTTCTTTAAGAACATTATTCATCTAACACCCCGGTCCCTTTCTCTTAGTTGCTTTAGCAGACTTCCTCTCATTGTAAGAACCATCTAAATTAAACACCCCTTTAGATTTATCCAGTGAAGAAAATGTCTCATAATGATCTTTATGTAGATTATCTATATAGAAATAATCTCCATTCTTAAAGGTAACATCACCGACTTTAACTTTGGAGGATACCTTGTAAATCTCGGCCCCTTGATATTTCCTTCCAGTTTTTTGAGCTGCATCGCCTATTATATCTATAAAACTCAATCCGAAAGGATCAATCCAACCAAGTGGATTCGGCGCATACTGATAAAGATTCCAGCCCCCCGCTAACCCTGCCGGGTCCTGGACCGTAAACCATCCCACCTGCGGGTCATAATACCTGAACAGATTATAGTGCAGTCCGGTTTCCCGGTCGGCGTACTGTCCGGCGTAGCGCAGCGGCTGATGGTGCAGCGACGTCAGCCCGGACAGGCGATAAAAGCCTTCCGTCTGCCTGCTGACCTCGCCAAAGCTGCCGTACTGCCCGCTCCAGCGTACCGCGCCCTCTGCATCCGTCACCTCCAGCGGCGCGCCGTTCAGGTCGGTGCTGAACCAGAATATTTCCCCCTGAGCGGCATCCTGCTGATGGTCGATACGCGCCAGCGGGGTCCAGGTTTCCGCCGGGTCATAAACATAGGTCTGGCGGCTGCCGTTTGCCTGCTGCTCCTGCAACAGACGATATCCCTGCCACAGAAAACGGGTTTCCTGCTCACCCTGTCCGCTGTTCACCACCTTGCGCGTGCGTCGTCCCAGCACATCGTAATGATAGTGCGCGGTAAACCGGCCCTGCGGGCCGCTGCCGCTGGCGGTTATCAGCCGGTTTTCCGCGTCCCAGGTAAAATGCTGTTCATACTGACCGCTGCGGCGGCGGATAAGGTTGCCCCACGCGTCGTACTTCATAAACAGCTGCTGCCACTGCCGCAGACGGTTATCCCTCACCGCCACGGAACCCTGCTCCTCATCCACCAGGTTGTCGGCGGCATCGTAGCGGAACCCGCGGCTGGCGTGGCCCTGCCGCGCTTCATAATGCTTCAGCAGGCGGCCTTCAGCGTCATAGCCGTAATCCACCTGGCCGCGCAGCGTGTCGTGGATACCCGCCAGCGTGCTCTGCTGCCAGGTGCGTCGGCCCAGGCTGTCGAACTCACGGGTTTGCCATGATTTAAATTAAATATTAAAGTCGGAAGAAATATCACCCCTCTGACATTTTTTAAATTTTATATGGGTGAAGGCAATAGTTAATGACTAACTCTTTTATTTCTTCATCTAAAGGATGGCCATTTTCCTTTTCAGAATCTTCGATTTTATTGATCACTACTTTCTTATTGATTTCTGGTAGGCTTTCAAAAACCTTCTCCCAGTCAGATTTGTAGTCATACATTGCCAAAAACTTATCAAGAACGGAGTTTATTAAGGGGCTCCCCGCATACAACAACGAACCCGAATCTAGACTTGTAAACTTCAAATAGAGTATTGCCTTAATCAAAGCATTAACCTCCTCTCTAGAGAGGACCACACTCTCATCACTTCTCATTACTTACACCCTCTTGAAGCCACCTGATTATCTGTTAATTTTAGTCGAGTTTCATAATCCAAATTTGAAATCATAGAATAAGGATTTTTACCCGAATAAACAACATCCTTCAGTCTTAGATTTCCTTCGTGAACAAACTCCAGCCGTGAGGAGATGCTAACATTACTTCTTTGAACAGCATCGACTTTGAAAATAACTGCATAATCACCCCGACCTGTATGCATTGGATTATTGATTAAAACATCCCTCATCACATCATTAGGTGACATTAATAGATCAGTAATATAAACCTTACCACTCGAGTTCGCATTGAGAACTCCAGTTTTCATTATCCCATCCAAGCCAGTTTTATTCGTATAGTGAATGAAAATACTTTCAGAAGTTAGTCCAAGTGGGTCTATCCAAGTCTGCGGATTTCTGACGTAAGAATATAAGTTAATCCCCCCCGCCAGCCCTATCGGGTCATAGGGACGATTCCGGTGCCATCGTACTTTTTAATGCAGTTAACCTGCTGATGTCATTGCTTTTTCTCAGCCAGCTTTTCCCGCTTTCAGCTGCCCATTAACACGATGACCCGACGCGCATTTTAGCCCCGCGCGCTACCGCCCCGCCGTGACCGTCGCCGTCTGCACCCCTTCATATTACCCGCCAGCCTCTGACCGGCAACCCGTGCACGGCGTGCAGCTTGCTGTGCGCCGGGCACGGGTTCTGCGGGTGCGGGCGGCACAGAGCCCGCTGGCGACGCCTGCGG